>NZ_CAWQUW010000002.1:0-101535 GCF_963898195.1 Vibrio sp. L3-7
TTGCTTGGCGACCATAGCATTGTGGACCCACCTGATTCCATGCCGAACTCAGAAGTGAAACACAATAGCGCCGATGGTAGTGTGGGGTTTCCCCATGTGAGAGTAGGACATCGCCAGGCTTTAAATTTATTTTCACTTTAAAAAGTGAAGACAAAAAGTTTCAGAATCGTTTTAAACGGTTCTTGAATCGCTGATATAGCTCAGCCCGGTAGAGCGCACCCTTGGTAAGGGTGAGGTCCCCAGTTCGAGTCTGGGTATCAGCACCACTATTTAGTTGATTTGATTCATCAAGTTAACAACAGAATTTGTTTGACGACCATAGCATTGTGGACCCACCTGATTCCATGCCGAACTCAGAAGTGAAACACAATAGCGCCGATGGTAGTGTGGGGTTTCCCCATGTGAGAGTAGGACATCGTCAGGCTTAAATTTCATTATGCTGAATAGACACTGCGGAGTGGTAGTTCAGTTGGTTAGAATACCGGCCTGTCACGCCGGGGGTCGCGGGTTCGAGTCCCGTCCACTCCGCCACTTATTGGAAAGCCTAGTCTTACGACTAGGCTTTCGTCGTTTCTGGCATCATATATTGATCTTCAACCAACTTAGTCCTATAAGATGTTTGCCTATCGACCGGGAGCTCTGCTCATTGGTCTATCGTGTCAATTTTTACCATTTCAGTCCTTCTCAGAACACCTAGCCTTTCCCATTTCTTAGATGTAATTTTGTTATTCGACTTACGAAATCAATAGGTTGTGATGCCACATAGCTCGATCTTTATTGGTATTTTCCCCCTTGGTAAACAAAGTCGGGGATTAGCCTACAGTTACCCTAACGGCCTGCCGCTATATGAAATAGAGGGATAGTCCAATTCTGTTTGGTTTGTGCTGCCATGACTTCGTTTAGGCTATGAGTATTGTTAATCCAGCATTGGGCATATGCTAGTCTACTATCCCTTAATATGAGATTCTTTATCTCGCCGTGCTTAAGAAACCTCTTTGGAGAGCAGAGTGCTAGACTGCTTGCTATCACTTTACGCCTCTTAGCATGCGTCAAGAGCGTTTATTTAATAGACTTAAAGGTTACCAACTCAAACTGTATTATTTAAGTGACTAGCCATGTATTAGGCTGATGTTAATGATGTGATTAGCTTAGGTTTGAAATTACAAAGTGCGATTAACCAAATAAATAGAAGATCCCTGGTGACCTTGCTTAGAGAGCTCATAGATACTTTCCTTAGTTGCGTTAAAGATTCTCTTTGACTGAATCGTATTTATTTACCCGATATCAGTTATCGAAATTCCATGAGTGACTTGATTATCAAATATCTTTGTATATAAGTTAGTTTAGTGCCTACTAGCTCAAGCTATGTTTTGGTTAATGTGACTAATATAAAGCTACATAAGGTTATCTTTGTTAATTGGTAAACCTCAAACTTTTGTAGCCATGAACTGATAGTTTTGGGATTACTTTGATAAATCGATTAAGTCTCAAAGCCTTAAAGGTAACTCGATGAAATTAAGCTTTAACTTTGAAGATGCGAGCCAGATCTTTGTAGGATCTTTTGCTTTGGCTGTCCCGATTTCTTTTTCTGAAGAGGCGTGGAAGTTAGGGGAGACTTTACCTACCGCTAACTTACTGTTGTTATTTCTGCTGTCTGCTGTTTTCCTTGGCTTTTATACGTATGAGAGTGTCTTTCAAAAAGACGTTGTTGCTCGGTTACCGGTGTTTATTTTCAGAATAGTGATTGCTTATGTTATGACTGCAATGGTTGTTGCTTTGGTGTTGACTTGTTTGGATAAACTGCCTTTATTGAGTGATCCTATTGTATCGATCAAAAGGGTTATTGTTATTTCAATGCCAGCGTCGATGGGAGCGATTGTGGTAGATAGTTTTGATAAAGAGTGAATTACCCATAGCACTTGAATTAAAGTAGCTAACAGAACCTTTAGATAGCTTATTCGACTAGTCCGATAGATTTCTTATCCTTATACATATAATTTGAATTGTTCTGGAGAACGCTTCATAGATAACGTTATAAGTAAGTTCGCTACACAGATGTTCAGTTTGAGGTTTCAAGGATTCAAAGGAAACTAAAGAGTAAGATCTGATAACGGTAAAAGAGCGTTAAAATTGCTAGTTTTGAATGATAGGAGGTAATAGGAAGTGTGGGATAAAGTAGGATCTTCAGATGTAAAAAAGCCGCATCAATGATGCGGCTTTTTCTAATTGGCTCCCCTTGCAAGACTTGAACTTGCGACATACGGATTAACAGTCCGCCGTTCTACCAACTGAACTAAAGGGGAATTGATTGTTTAGTCTCTAATCAAGAGAATGGTGCCGACTACCGGAATCGAACTGGTGACCTACTGATTACAAGTCAGTTGCTCTACCTACTGAGCTAAGTCGGCATCATGAATCAAAAAGCTTATGCTTGATGATTAACTTGGCTCCCCTTGCAAGACTTGAACTTGCGACATACGGATTAACAGTCCGCCGTTCTACCAACTGAACTAAAGGGGAATTATTCTTAAAGCTTTAAAGAAATGGTGCCGACTACCGGAGTCGAACTGGTGACCTACTGATTACAAGTCAGTTGCTCTACCTACTGAGCTAAGTCGGCACATAATATTTCTTTGTGCTTTACTGTTGTTGTCTAGGACACCAACAAATAAATTGTGGTGCCCGGAGGCGGAATCGAACCACCGACACGAGGATTTTCAATCCTCTGCTCTACCGACTGAGCTATCCGGGCGACGAGGTGTATTAAACGTGTTTTCGTGTTCTGGGTCAACATTAAATTGCAAAAAAAGTATCGTTTGATGTTTTTCTATACTTAGTGGGTTGTTTTTGTTCATTTGACTCAAAAAGCCTAGGTCTAGCATGCTCTAAAAGATCGTAAAACTACGTTTAACTACACTGAATGGGCGCCGAAATAAAAGAAGCACGTATGAAAACGTGCTTTTATATTTAAGAATTTTTTGAGAGTTTAGTGTTTTACTTCAAACCTATTAACCCAAGTTTCTAATTCGTTAGAGAGAGAGGCGAGTGTTTGGGTACTGTTGTGACTTTCTGTCACTACGTGACTAAGTTGATTCCCGCTTTCCTCGATCATATTAATACGCTTCGAGATATCACCACTCACTTGAGTCTGCTCAGCGGCTGCTGTTGCGATTTGATGACTCATTGATGAAATAGACTCTAATGCGATAACAATCTGCTGTAGTGCTTCAGAGGCATTCTGGGACTCTATTACGGTGCTTTCACTGGTACTCGCACACACATTCATAGTTTTTATCGCGTTACGAGAACCTTCTTGAAGGTTATTGATCATGAGTTGGATCTCTTTAGTGCTTGATTGTGTTCGACCTGCAAGGTCACGAACCTCATCTGCTACAACGGCAAATCCGCGGCCTTGTTCACCAGCGCGCGCAGCTTCAATTGCTGCATTTAGCGCTAGAAGGTTAGTTTGCTCTGCAATATCACCGATGACATCTAATACTTTAACTATGTTGTGTACATCGCTATCTAGGTTGGCTACAGCTTCACTTGCTGTACCCAATTGGCCAGCTAGACCTTGAATACTGTCTACTGTGTTGTGAATTAAATGTTGAGTATGTTGAGTATGTTGGCTTTGTTTGTCGGCCTCATCGGTATTACGCGCTGTATCACCTGCAGAATCAGCCACATTGTTGGCTGAAGAAGCCATCTCGGTCATCGCTGTTGCGATCATTTCAGTGGATTGTTGTTGGGTTTCAGTTAGTTGAGCGATAGACCCTGCACGATCTTCCACACGTTGTAACTCGCCTCTTAATGCCAGCATAGAAGCATTAAGATTTGATACTAGCTCGGCTAACGACTGACTCATTTGTTGCACTGCATGATAAATACTGCCGTTTATTGCCTGAGTTTCGAAAGAGGTCTGAATTCTACCTTCTGCGACTGCTTGTACTGCTTCTCTTACATCTCTAGGTTCACCACCAAGAAGTGCTAGCATTCGTTTAATTGATACGATTAAGCTCGATAGAATGAGTCCCGCAATCATGACACATAGAAGTAATTGCCATTGAGCTGTCGACCAGAAACGTGCATTGACTTCATTGAAGCCAATGCCGGTGCCTACAACCCAGCCCCAATGTGGTGTTTTTTCTGCAATAGACAGTTTTTCTTCAATCGTTCCATCTGGAAGTTTTTGCGTCCAGGTGTACTCGATGATCTGTCCTGTTCGGTTTCCCAATACTCGTTGAATGAGTTGGCCAACGCTATTTCCGTCACCGTCTTTAAAATCGTTAAAGCTGGTTCCGTGTAGTTGCGGATCTAAAGGTGTCGCAATAAACGTCATGTTTTCATCAGCAACATATACATATTCATTGTCTTTATAGATATTATTACGTAGCAGGCGAGTCGCAAGTTGTTTGGCTTGCTGCTCTTCCAAAGTACCCTCGATAGCCATCTTTTCGACTTCAGTCAGAATGCTATATGCACTCTTAAATAGTTCAGTTACACGAGCTTTGTTGTCCATGTTACTCGCGACTCTCAAGGTCCATAAACCTGTTGCTGTAAGTGCTAGCAGAGCGATCAAAATGATGCCTGATAATAAGTAAGCTTGCGTTTTTAATTTCATGTTTCCCCGAGCTGCAATTCAATAATTAGTTTTGCATATGATTTACCGAATCTTCATCTAAGTCGTGTAGGGCAGATATCAGAAAGATATCAAAACATGATAGAGATTAAATTCTCGAAGAAAAAAAAGTAATAGTTCATCATACTGTTTATTTTTATGTAACGATAATCGGCTAAAGGTGCTTAATTTCAGAGGTGGCTTAGTTTGTATCGAAAGAGTTTGAATGAATCAAGGGGATTGGTACTGTCGAGATAGGAAAGGGGATATCTTTAACTTTATGGGAATGATTAGGGTTTAATGTTGAGCTGGCGGCAATACTGGCTAGGGTTAGCTTTTGCTCAAACGAAAAAAAGCCAAGTCTTTCGACTTGGCTTTCTTGAATGTGGCTCCCCTTGCAAGACTTGAACTTGCGACATACGGATTAACAGTCCGCCGTTCTACCAACTGAACTAAAGGGGAATTATTTGTGTTTAACAATGTTCTTTAAGATAAATATAATCTATAAAGACCATTATTTGTTAAGCACCAAATAATGGTGCCTCGAGGCGGAATCGAACCACCGACACGCGGATTTTCAATCCGCTGCTCTACCGACTGAGCTATCGAGGCAAAAGAATGGTGCCGACTACCGGAGTCGAACTGGTGACCTACTGATTACAAGTCAGTTGCTCTACCTACTGAGCTAAGTCGGCACACTAAATTCTTTGCTTTAGAGAGTAAACTCTCTAATTAAAACCTCATATAAAATGAAGTTCTTTAAAATGGCTCCCCTTGCAAGACTTGAACTTGCGACATACGGATTAACAGTCCGCCGTTCTACCAACTGAACTAAAGGGGAATTACTTGTCTCAACATCAGGTCTATAAAGACCATTATTTGTTAAGTACCAAATAATGGTGCCTCGAGGCGGAATCGAACCACCGACACGCGGATTTTCAATCCGCTGCTCTACCGACTGAGCTATCGAGGCAAAAGAATGGTGCCGACTACCGGAGTCGAACTGGTGACCTACTGATTACAAGTCAGTTGCTCTACCTACTGAGCTAAGTCGGCACACTAAATTCTTTATGCTTTTGTTCGTGTTGCTACTCCCTGTTAAAGAGTAATGACACCAACAAATCAAATTGTGGTGCCCGGAGGCGGAATCGAACCACCGACACGAGGATTTTCAATCCTCTGCTCTACCGACTGAGCTATCCGGGCAACGGAGCGCTATTAAACGGATTTTCTGCATAACCGTCAACACCTTTTTTGAAAATAATTAAAAAAACCGTTCGTTCGTTGTTTTTTTATTCAAAAGTGAGGCTTACGTTTTACCTTGGTTAAAATCTTTCTTGAATTTTGTTACTTTTTCTAAGTAGCGGCGCGACTCTTTGTTTGGGTGTTTCTGAGTAAGTGCCCAGTAAGCTTGACTAGGTTGCAATGAATTCAAGTCGCGCATTGCTCGTTTTCTGTCTTTACTGAAGGTATTGAGCACGCCTCCAGTACCGCCGTTGTATGCCGATATCATGCTGTACTCAAGCGTTGTGGGATGTTTTACGTCTTTCAAATAGCGATTTTTAAGGATGTAAAAGTATGCAGTACCAGCATCAATATTGTTTTCTGGGTTGAATAAGTACTCAGGACTTGGCTCTCCAGGTTTGTTTTTGACGAGCTTAAATACATCTCGGCCTGCTGTTTTCGGCACAACCTGCATTAGGCCATAAGCATTCGCCCAACTCACTGCATACGGGTTGAAACTACTTTCTGTTTTGATGATTGCGTAAATCAAGTCTTCAGGAATATCGTAACGCTGCGATGCTCGGCGAACGATATCTGCATACTTATAGCTTCGTTTGCTAGCGTGATCAGCCACCATTGGAATTTCGACGTAATATGCTTTTTTAAAGTCGACTTCCTTGGTTTTTAAGTTATTAGCGATCAGGTAATCGGCAAACTTGTTAGCGCGCCATGTCCATTGGATAGGCTTCTTATCTTGATCAACGACTTGGTTATAGAGGAAAGGTTGGCCTTCTAACTTGATGCTTTTGGAAGAGAATAGGTCGACATTAGCAGGATCATCCGGCGTCAAAAGTGTCGTCATTATTGCATTTTTGAGGTGTTTTTTCGGATCCGTCGAGGATACGGTTTCTACCGTAATTAGGCCTTTAGTGAAGTTTACTTCCGATCGACTTAAGTAATTGTCTATGTATTTTACATAGTTACTCTTACCTGCCATTTTAACGTCATTGCTGCCCCAGCGTTTTTTAATGTTGCCTGAAAAGCTATTAATTAGTGAGTCTAACGCACCTGTGTCTTTCTCAAATTGACCGGGTAACTCAGCCAAATTACTTACAAATCGGTTGGTGGGCTCATAATTTACGTCATAAATTCCTTCGACAAATTCACGACTGCACCCAGTTAACAACATGGTTATTAGGAAGTAACTTAGCTTTTTCATAGTTCCTCAAACAAAAATGACATCGCAGCGTGAGCCATGATGTCATTAAAATTTGCTTAAATAAATGTCTTATTTACTTGGTGGAGTATAGCCATCAATAACGACATCTTTACCTTCGAAAAGGAAGTTAACCATCTCAGTTTCAAGAAGTTTACGATGGTCTGGATCCATCATGTTTAGCTTCTTCTCATTGATGAGCATGGTTTGCTTGCTCTGCCATTGTCCCCAAGCTTCTTTAGAGACGTTGTCAAAGATACGCTTACCTAAGTCACCTGGGTAAAGTTGAAAATCTAGGCCTTCAGCATCTTTTTGAAGGCGAGCACAAAATACAGTGCGGCTCATAGTGGTTCCTCTTATCGCGTTCGTTGATTCAAACGTCGTCGTTTAGTTCAAAGGGTAGGCTCTCAATAAGCTGCTTTACAGGAGCGGCTAGGCCAATTTCTTCCGGTTTTGATAAGTTATACCAGAGACCTTTAGTCCCTTCCATTATCAAATCCGGTTGTTTATCTAATTTTACTAATACAGGCGTGATATCTAAGTGGTAGTGGCTGAAAGTATGTCTAAACGCAATCATGGTCTTAAGCGAATGTATTTCACTATCTTTGATCGAGCGAAGATCTAATTGATGTTCAATCTCTGCGTTTTCATTTTGAGGGAAACAGAATAACCCTCCCCAGATACCAGATTGAGGGCGCTGTTCGAGCCATACTTGATTGTCGTGGTACAGAATTACAAACCATGTTTCCTTTACTGGCTTTTCTTTCTTAGGTTTTTTGCCTGGGAAATCGAGCTGTCTATCGAGCTTCTTAGCTTCACACATGTTTTCAATCGGGCACAACGTGCATTTAGGCTTGCTACGAGTACAAACCATTGCACCCATATCCATCATTGCTTGATTGTATTTATCGACATCTTTATCGGGCGTCTGCGCCTCAGCGTGCTCCCAAAGCTTATTTTCGACTTTCTTTTGCCCCGGCCAACCTTCTACAGCGAAGCTTCTCGCCAGTGTACGCTTAACGTTACCGTCAAGAATCGCATGAGGAAGCTTGTGAACAGAAGACAGAACTGCAGCGGCAGTAGATCGTCCAATTCCTGGCAACGCGTTCATCTCTTCGATAGAAAGAGGAAATTCACCACCGTATTGCTCGGTAACAATCTTGGCAGCCTTGTGTAAGTTACGAGCTCGTGCGTAATAGCCAAGCCCTGTCCATAAGTGCAGCACTTCATCTTGCTCGGCATTCGCTAGGTCAATCACCGTTGGAAAGCGTTCTAAGAAGCGCTGGTAATATGGAATCACCGTGGCGACTTGAGTCTGCTGAAGCATGATTTCAGTAATCACGAAATAAGTGGAACTTTAATATTAGTCATTATAAATCAGTAATTAATGAAGTTTTTAAATCTAAGTGGGTCATTAATTATCGGATTATAAAAAGTAATGTCAATTCCGGGTTAGGTAGTCATATCTATTTAGATAGATACATCAGTGCACAGTTATCAGGTCAATTGCTACTTTCTATCTAATTCTCAATTATGTGAACTCGGATGTTTTTTCTCAATGCGGATTAACGCTTCGTTTTGATTAAGTAAAGTTTATTAAACCACATACCGTTGAGCCCGCAAGCCTTACAAGTTGTCTGCCTAGAGGTTTTTGATGTTTATATAGATTTATTTCATTTATTCAAAATGGGTAGATTTCGAAGATTTAAACTACCTGAAGCTACTGCCAATTTATCCCCCATCTAACACTCTTTTTTAAATGCGCAACCCCCAATTATCCTTTGTTTTCGTGGGTTGCGCGTTTTGAGTTTCATGTTTTCATCAAACTTACTTATTGATAAGGATATGAAAATGAAAGTGATTTATCAAACGCAAAGCTTAAGAGATTCAGATGGGCAGACGTTATCTTTACCAGTGTTTTTAGATAGCACTGGAAGGATTATGCAAGCGCCAACACAATATATGCTTGATCGTGTTGAGTCTGGTTTTTGGAACTCGAAGCACACAATGCGCTCAAATCAACAGGCTCTTGAACAATTTTGTGCTTACATTCAATCCACAGAAATTAACCTGTTAGATGTTCAACTAAAGCATCTCGTTGCATGGCGTCGAGAACTGCAGTTAAAGAAGAATCTAAATGCGGTATCAAATCAGACAATCAATATTCGATTGAGAGCTGTTATGAGCTTCATTGAATGGGCATCTGAGAATGGTTACGTGCGCGCAAATTTTGATGGTGTAAAAGTAGAAAACTCATCTGCAAGCGGGGGCGTGAATTTTAATCAAAAGCAGAGTGTTCGGAAAACGAGACGAAATCGATTATTGCTTACTGAAGCATTTACCCGGGCTCCTCTACCCACAATGAATGAAATTAATCAATTCGTTACTTATGTCTCTAAACCGTTCGTTCCCATGGTCGGGTTAATGTTAGGAACGGGAATGAGAATTAGCGAAATTGTTTCTTTACCGCTATCAGCGTTGCCTTCTTACGGCACTGTTGCACAAAGTCCAAACACTCTACATCATATCCAGTTGTCACCAAGCTCGATGACGATTAAGAATAACAAGGCTCGAACGGTATTTATTCCGGGCCTTCTATATTTAAAAATATATGAGCAAGTGATGAATGGAACGAATCATTCAAATCCGCGTTTGTTCTTTGCTAGCTCTAGCAAGTCTGCATGGCACCCTTCTACGATTCAGAAAAACTTTCGACACGCATCTTTAAAGGCGCAATTACGTCATACGATTACTCCGCATATTCTTCGGCATGAGTTTGCGACAAGAACTTTAGAGAGCTGGAAAGATGCAGGATTTCCTTCTGAAATGGCCTGTTTGATTTGGCTACAAAAACAACTAGGGCATGCACATGTAAGCACAACGGCCAATATTTATATCAATATGACGAGTGAATTACATGCGAATGACCGTCAGGTACTTCATCAATATGAAAAAGATATTTCTCAGATGATGGAGGAAGAGCGAAATGTTTAACTCGAATGATGTAATCGACTCTTCAAAAAATACTACCAATGTAGTGGCTATCAAAGCACCGATGAAGTGGGTAGTTTCTGATCCTGTTCATGGGAACACGCACTTTGATGTTCAATCTCGTATCGTTAAGTACCCACAGTTAAAACAAGTTATCTTACAACTTAACACTGGGGTGTATTCTCTTCATATGAAGGAATACTCACTTAAATCCCTGGGTCAGTATCGCCGAGGCATTGATGTTTTTCTTCTATATCTTAATGAACATCAGCAGATTACGGATGTTAGCGTATGTGGGTACGCTTTCTTATATAGCTACCTGAAATGGTTTCAATCTCGTCCTATTCAGGAGGGGGAACGTCGAGGAAGGCTTCGTAAGTCATTAATGATTGCTCGGTTGATCCCTAAACTCTTGTTGAGCTTGGCTGAAATCTATCCAGAGCAAGTTCATCCAGATGTTCTTATTGGGCACGTGCCGTGTGTCCGAGGTATTCCTTCCTCGCCAAGAGAGCCCTATTCAAAAAGAGAATTCCGCAGCATTCTAAAGACCTGCAAACAAATTATTGAACAAGATAAAAATGGAAAGTGGAGTGGTGCAGATTCAGTTGTATTGGCGGCAGCTGCAGTGTTGATGTCAATTTATACTCTCGCCAATAAAACAGACATCTTACGACTAACTGTCGATTCGATGTATCCACATCCGCATGATCCTGAGCGTCGCGTTTGTTTTGCGTTTTACAAGCCACGTGCTCAGCATCGTACTATTGTTAAGGATTTTGATGTTGGTGATGAAACTACACGTGAAATGATCGCGGAATCTCGTCTGTTTCATACCAGTGCGAAAAGTTTGTTTATGTATCTTAAAGAGCGTTCAGACCAATATCGGAGCGTTGAAGGTCTCGAAAATGGTCAGTCCATTTGGTTGTATAGAATCAATGTTTTTTCGCGGACCAGTGAAAAAGTCACAACATTAAAAGCTGGTTATTTAGATAGCAGTCGTAATACCAATCAAAATAGCGCGGCACCACTTGATGTTATCACGAATATGTTTGAACTCATGGACGATGAAGATAAGCCTTTGCGAATTAGGCTATCACGTTTACGCCCGACATGTGTCCAAGTTCTGCGCCGGTACGGCTCTATAGCAAGTGTTTCTCGAATTCTTGGTCATAAGCTCCGCTTCGGTCAAGGGATTTCGTTAACGACGTATCGACATTATCTAAAAACATCGCCTGAACAACAGGCTAGATTCAGTCTATTACTGGAGCGGTTACATGATTACTCGATCACAGGGAAAATAAGCTCTTGGATTCAATACGAAAAAGATTACGGGCTAACCTCTGAGCAACAGAATGAGTTGCAATTAATTCAATCTGATAACCGATTTAAAACACATGTTGGGAGCTGCAAGAACCCTAAAAATCATGAACAAATGAACTCACAAGGCCCAAGCTGTTTGGATTTTATGCAATGCTTGTTGTGCCCTCACATGGTTATCTTAGAAACAGACCTTTGGCGACTTTTTTCTTTTCAAAAAGCATTAAGACATGATTTTGAGTCCGGAAGAATTCCATCCCATGTTTGGATAAAACGTTATGGCGCTTATTTGCAAATTTTGGAGAAAGATCTGCCAGATGCATTCAAGCACCGTCCCTTAGTCGTATCTAAAGCGCGAAAACGCGCTGAAGATTCGCCATATCCATTATGGGCTCTAAATGAAAGTTCTTACTTAATAAGCATGTTGAAGGATATGGAGGCAGTATCGTGAGAACTCTAGAGCTACAACAAGTAAGTGAATTTTCGAGTTCAAAGGTGTTGACCGTAGATCAACTTAAAAAGCTGACTTATCAGGAGAAAAGTAGATTATCTATTGGTGAGTTTGAAGGGCTGTCTTTAGGGGGGTATGGTGATGACGAGTGGTTGTTTTACCTATTGAACGGTGCTGCCAATAAACATCGTTCGGAGAGAAATCTAAATTTTAAAGATCAACTTGTAGAGCTAAATCTAGCGTGGAATAACAGTGAGACTTCCGGAGGTTATACCATTTCAGAAGCTGCTCGCGATTGTTTGTGGTTGCGTTATCAGGATGGTATATCAGTTAGGACACTTAAAAGTGAATTGAGAGCCTGGAAGGTATTCTTTTTATGGTGGAAGGAATTTTTTGATGGTACGGATTTTGAGGAGTGGTTATCTGATCCTTTAAGGTTGAACGAGTACTTACGATGGGTTAAATGTGACGTTCGCAAGAACAAGACCAAAAGTACGATTTCTCATGTTCATCAACAAATTCGGTTACAACCGTTGTATCAGCTTTATAAATATCGAAGTTTACTTAAATGTTCCTTAGCTTCCCCGCCATTTGGTCGGTGCTCAGCATCAGCGGTGGTGGGGAGTAAAAAGAAATATAAACAAACTCCGGTGATTGAGGAGTCTTCATGGGTTCTGATTATTCAAGCTGCGTGGAAGATAGTGAGTTGCTCAGATGATGCTATTACGCTTTATAACAATTACTGGGAAAGTGAACGATTAAAATTAAAGAATAAGCCCACTCGTGATGGAAATGTTCCGAGTAAAAGTACTTTATTTAACCGAATCCAAAAGTACCTTGTGCTGTATGGATATAACTCGTATGCAGCACTGGAACGGGAAATTATTCTTTTTGAAGCTGCGGCTGCTGTTTTAATTCTCGGGCTTACAGGTATGCGTCAGAGCGAATTATCAAGTTTATCAAAAGAGTGTTATCAGGAGAAAAGTTCTGACTTTGCTGTAATTCAGTTTAAATCAAGTTATTTGCAAGGAATGACTTTCAAATATGCATATTTGCCCGAAGGGGAATCACATCGATGGCTTGTCCCATCAAAATTGAAATTAGTGATCGAGAAATTAAATCGACTAAATCAATGTCGGCGTATGCGAACTTTTGAAATGCTAGAACGACATAAGTCAAATGGAAAGCATGAACGGTTGTGGAGAGACGCTGCGCGAGCAAATCAAAGCCTTTTCGTGTCGTCTGGTTTGAATGCCAATCACAAGCTATCCATGAGATGGGGAGCGTCGACGATTAAACGGCGAGTCGATACCTTCATGGAATATCTGTCAAATGAACAAGGGTTATCCGTCCCGATGCGTGTTACTCCGCATATGTTCCGGCGTACATTTGCACGATTCATTGCGCTTTCACCACTTGGTAGTGTTGAAGCTTTGCGAGATCAGTTTGCTCACCGTACTGGTGATGTCACCGAATATTATACTCAAGGTGGTGACGAAGAGATTTTGAATTGGATTTTAGAGGATCAGAGCTCTTTTCAACAAGCCGTGATTGAAACACAGCTTAATAATAATAGCTTGCATGGAGGGCTAGGTGATGCAGTATCCTCGGGTGAATTTGCAAGCAGGGACTTTCAAACATCCAAGAATTTAAAAACTTTACGAAAAAAGATTGGGGTTGGCATGGAAGTTCAACTCAATGCTCACTCGGTTTCTGTTCGTCCAGTCGATAAAGGGGCGTGCGCTAATAATTGCCGCCTGAATCGGGTGCAATGTATCTCCTGTGAGAACTGTGTAATCACGCCAGCTCAGTTACCTTTTTGGGAAGATCAACTCAGTATTATGGAAGCGTGCGAAAAAGAGGGCATTGTGCAGGGAATTGATAAAGTTCGTGAGCTTGTCTGTCAGCTTAAGGAGGATGTTCGTGAGTCAGCAGAAACAGCCGAGTGAGGGGCTTAATGAACGATTGCAGGAGGCATTACAAGCACTGAAGCTGTTAACGCCAGAGGATGTGTTAGCAGGGCGTCGTCAATGGATGTCCTTACGCTTATTTACCAATACATTTGATATTAGTCGAACCTCTATTAAAAAATATCCTCAACTCTACGAACAAGTGCTGTTTGCTATCACGGATTGGAACGATGATTTTGGGCTTTGTTTTGAATCGAAAAAATATGCAATCAAGCCAAATCGAGTCGATGAATTGGAAAGTAAAATTCTAAACTTGGAAGAAGAGTTATCTTTGGCACAAGGGGCACAGTTTGAGGCTTGGCAAGAGCGTATGAGGTCGGAAGATGAACTGAAGAAAGTCGTCGCCGAATTGAATCAATTGAAACAAGTGGGGCGATTTCCACCGGTCGTGGAGGGTTTTTCCCCGCGCTATGCTAAACGAGTGCCGTTATGGTTTCAGTTTGAAGTCTTGAGGTTATACCCATCGGAGCATGAGTCGATTATGGCGAAAATTGAGCAATATAAAAAACGATATGCTTCCGCTTTACCTGGAGGGGCTGATGGTTTTTATGCGTTATTTGTTCGTCCGGATGCTGCGTTTGTTGGTTTCTCTTTGCTTGAAAGCATGGGCCAACAGGAAGAGGTTGAAGCCTTATTGAAGGCGAGGTGCTTGTAATCTATGGTCTAATGGGGGCTTTCTGGAGCCCCCATTATGTTATTTCTCGATTGTAATTTAGCCTTGCTCTATCAAGAGAAGGAGTCGCTCATAATCGTGCTGATAGGCATAAACAGGATGTGGTGCAGATGAGCCAGCTAAAAACTGTTCGAAAGCCACTTTGTAGATGTCCGGTAGCTCATTTGGATCAATGACCTTAAATGGTACATCGGGCAAATTAAAAGCGGTGAGTATAGGGTGTGATGTTGAATTGTTTGTGGTCATAGAGAGCTCCTTTGCTTTAGCTAGGGTATTACCTTCCGTAAAACGAACCAAAGTCTTACATCAACTTTTGTTGCTCTAAATGATGGACGGGACTCAACACAACTTTAGGAGTTTGTTATGAAGCAAAAAGTTAGACCGCGCAGTTTAGGTGGTGGCCTCAATAGTACTCCTGATTTTACACGGCAAGATATTGATGTCGGTTTCTGGCTAAAGTGTTGTGCTGAATTAAAAGTCTATTCCGTTTTACGATCGAAAGGAGGAAGCGGTGAGCGTCATACTGTACGGGTTCTGCAAGAACAATTGATAAAGTGTGGAGAGCGTCCTCTCGTTGTCAGAGTTTTTGGTGTTCGTGATGACGAATATGGGACTGAGTTTGGTTCATTGGCTGAACTAGAAAATACGGATGAATGGACTGGCACGTTTATGTGGAATTGGAGTGAGCGTCACTGCAACTATCAACTAGCTCAGGCTCTACGAAAGTCATCATTTACGAGCGTTATTTTAACTCAAGGTGGGGGCTCTGGAGTTGTCTTTACAGATGTCATGAAGGCTGCCAAATTGGCTTGCCATGTCTACTTAAGTGTCAATGTTGACTGTGATTTATCTGTAGAAGCGCAAAACGACATACTAGAAGAGTTGAAACATTTAGAGTGTGTTTCTTCTGTATTATGGCGAGGGAATCGATGGGAGAACCCAATATATGGGGTGATGAATCTGTCGAGCATCAGTGTCGAACATCCTTTGTCATGACTCAGTATGGCTATCGCAGCGTAATACTAAGCTATCAATCTTATCTCTGACTTCTTCTAAATCAGATAAGCGTCCTGAAGCGATGATACTAATTGGGCTTCGCCCATTGAAGAAGGTGTTGTTGTTTATACGACTCATGAAGCCATATACATTGTCTTCATTGCTAAATATTGTTCTCAAAGCGGCATGGATATTTAAAAAATGGCTGATTCTAACTTCAATATTATTCTCCTCGGTTGGTAGGATAATTTGTATCTGCTCATGGGTGACTCCCCATTTGAGTAACAATTTCTTGGCGGATTTTAGCCCAGTAATTAGCCTTTGATTCATCAAAATCCCTCCCTAATTTATATCATCATTTCTAATCTTAACGTATCTCTGAAAGTTGTCTGCACTTAATCAAGCCTCAACGTGTAAAGGATTAGTCGCGTCATGCTTTGATTTAACATTTGAGAAGGTAGATATCCAATATATGGTTTCATTATCAATCGAACAGCGACGTAGAATCGACACATTGTCGATCTTATGTCTATCAAATCAAGGTTGATGGAGCGACATAGAATCAACAAAATGTGGATTCTATTGCAATGTGAGTCGAGCTATAAGTTCTCGTGTAACTCATAAATTCCCCATTGGGGATTAGTTATACATTCTCTAGTCTCTGCTACCTTAGTGAGGTGCAACAAAAAACCTGCCAGTGGCTGACTTTTTGTTGCGGTGTATCGAACGGGTGTTATGGATAATCACTGCTCATAATGAATCCTACGATTAGGCAAACCGCCACACAACAAAGACGATTAGTAACGCAAAGAGTATTGGATAAAACCTATTATCAGGAGATGCAATCCAAGCTTTAAACACACCAACAAAATCAATCATCACAGCACCAACTCCATATTAAACAATCCATCAAGGTTTTAAGGGCTCGTTTCGCTCACCAGTCAATTTCAACAATTTATCGAAAATGATTCATCAACATCTTTCTGTTGGTGTAATTAGCTGTCTGTGATGATTATGTACTCTGGTTTAGAGGGATGCCCTCCTTCGGAACGTATTGTGTTAAATGTCATTTAATATCAATTATTTGCGCTGAATTATTGTTCTAATGGTTTAGTGGGTACAGCGTCACGAAATAACTGATAATTACATTTTTATCGAACTCATATGTGCTTTGGGTATAGAGGCGAAAGAAAAATAATTTCCTTAAACTTGGAGGATGATCAAAGGTTTGGATAGGGGAAAGCCGATATAACCTGAATGTAGACTATTGATGAGGTTCTATCTGGAAATGTTATTTTTGTGATTACCATCAAGTACTTGAGTGTTTGCTTCTATGTAGTATGCGCGTCTTATTACGCATTGAATTGTTAATGGCACGCAAATAATGATAGAGGAGGTTAATGTATGAACTTAAATGTACTTGGTGAGTTACTGGACAACAGTTTCCTAGTTATAGAGAAAGCGCGTGAGCAGGGTTTGGATGAGAAAGTTACTTTGGATGTAATTAAGCAAATCATTGAGGCGAATGGCGATAATACAATTCTTGATCAAGAGTTACATCCTCATTATGAGCTTGTTATAAATGGGCTATACCAAAATAAAATAGAATCAAAAACCAAATGGCGCGACCGTATGATAGAGCTAGCCAAGCATGTATCAGAGTGGTCAAGAGATAAATCTAAAGTAGGCGCAGTATTAGTATCAAAAAAAGGTGGGGATATTACTTTAGGATATAACGGATTTCCTTTTGGTGTTAAAGACGATGAGGATCGCTACGATGAAAAAAAATTGAAGTTAAACATCATTGTACATGCCGAGGTTAACGCTATTATCGCATCAGGTTCAAGGGCTGCTGATGGCCACCTTTATGTTGTTGGGAAGCCTATATGTGCAAGGTGTGCAGGACCAATAATTCAATCGGGAATTAAGAGGGTTTTTGCAACCAAACCACAGAATATCGGAGAATATGAGCCCCCGAAAGATCCTAATGCTACAGATTGGGAAGAAATCGGAAGGCTTGCTATAACTATGCTTGAAGAAGCTGGTGTTGAATGTATCTTTTACGAAGCGACAACTGATGGTTATAAGTATAGTGACTTTTAATAGACAAAATAATTAAGCTCAAAATGAGTGTAGGTGTAGGTGTAGGTGTAGGTGGTGAATTCTTCCTACACATTGAGTTTTTTGTAAAGGAAAAAACCGTAAACTATTAGTTCTGATTACCCATATAGATGAACTATTAGATTAGGAGCTAATTAATATCAAGTGGTTAACTCAAAAAATCCATATAATTTCGACCTCAGAAGCCCATAGAAGTATTTTGGGTCACTTAATGGGTATAGCCCAGCCTTAAAGCTGTAAGTTTATAACTGCTCCAGAGCCGGTTGCTCAGAGTAAGGAAGCCTTCCCCATTTTATGCAAATTATCTTATGAGTGCAGTTTCTATACGTTAAGTTATCTGACGATATTAGATTAAAATTTCTAACTCTGTCATGCCCCAAAACGTGTTGTAAACCAAAGTATGAACATCAATTTTCAGTTAGTTTTGATATGCAAGGTAAGTAGTATTAAATAAACAAAAATTGCCCCCGTAATTAGTTATCATTTTGTGATTTTAACCAACCTCTTTGTCCACTTAGCAAGGCTAGTACCTACTTCAGGCGTCGCCATTTAATAAGGATGTATATAACTTGACTCAATACTTAAAATTAGGCGATGACCGATCTCCGGTCCAATTGGACTCAAATGGTGATAATGGTACCTTTAAAGTTGTTAACGACTGCACTTGGGCAAAAACAGAGGATGAAATTACTCCAGATTTTCTGCGTTCGAGAATAGAACCTTGGTTAACCGCACTCTTCCAATCAGAGCACCTCAATTTACTTGTTGGTGCAGGTCTTAGTTCAGCTGTTCAACAGTTTGCAACAGGGCAACTTCCACAAGGTATGGGATGGATTACCGATCTAAAAGTATGTAAAGGTGAAATTGACTGTTATGTAGCTACGTCTGCGAAAGCTTCAGGAAGAAAGGATGGAAACATTGAAGATCAGATTCGTTCAATTAATGAGTTGATTAAGGGATTAGAAATTTTAACGGCACAGAATTTACCTGTACCACCATCGCCTCCAGGTTCCTTACCATATCGTAATTTTAAAAATGAATTGGTTGAACTAAATAATGAACTATCACGGTGTTTGAAATCGTTTTCAGACTCAGTGAGTAGTGGCGAAAAATCAATCCGTGATGCAGAGCCGAAGCTAAAAACTGAAACATTTAATTATTTAGTTAATTTTTTGATGAGCTTTTCAAGTCGAACTGCGACGCGCGATAGATTGCATATATTTACAACCAATTATGATCGTATTTTAGAAACAGGGGCTGAATTAGCCGGTCTTAGATTAGTCGATCGGTTTGTTGGCAGTATTGCGCCAATCTTCCGGTCATCCCGATTAGAGGTTGATTATCATTATAATCCTCCTGGTATTCGTGGCGAGCCTAGATATTTGGAAGGGGTGGCTCGTTTCACAAAATTACATGGTTCATTAGATTGGTATGCAAATGAGGGAGCTATCAGGCGTTTTGGTCTCCCTTTTGGTGCCGCTACTGTAGAGCCATTTTTAGAAGTTGAAGGGGCTGGTTCAACCAATTATCAACAATTAATGATTTATCCAAATTCTGTTAAAGATCGTGAAACATCAGAATATCCCTATGTCGAATTATTTAGAGATTTAGCGTCAGCGACATGCCGCCCGAATAGCACACTTGTAACCTACGGGTATAGTTTTGGTGACGAGCATATAAATCGAGTTCTCATAGATATGCTAACTATACCCTCAACGCATATCGTGATTATTGCTTATGGTGATCCACTTGGAAGAATCATGAGCTTTATAGCGGATAGTGGGCGTCAGGCTCAAATATCTTTATTACTTGGTGACCATTTCGGAGACCTCAAAACACTAGTCGATTACTACCTTCCAAAAGCAGCAATAGATCGTACATCAATTCGTATGGCTGAGCTTTTAAAATCAAGAGGCTTATATCCAGCAGCTATCCAAAGCACAGTTGGTGGTGAAGAATGAGTTCGTTACCCATTGAGCAAGGAGAGCAATTAAGAGTTGGTACTGTAGATTTTGTGTCACCAAATGAAATTAGAGCAGTCCTTGATATTGATTCACCTGATTCTGTTGCCCTAAATGCTGGAACCCCGAGAAATTTTCCAAGGGTAAACAGTTATGTTTTAGTCTCTTGTGATAATGGTTACTTGGTTGGACAAATTGAGTGGCTTGCTGTTGAGCGTTCCCCTTATCCTAAACAAACGGATATCCATGATTTTGGGCTAGTTAATCTACCTTTCCCACAGAAAAAAATAAGTTTAAATCCAGTAGGTACTCTCAAACGAGTGTCAACAAGAGGTGTTGATTCTTTCAAATTTCGACGAGGTTCAGAATCATTTCCTTCAATTGGTTCCGCTATTTTACTGCCGACGGATTTTCAACTTAAATCAATTGTTGAGTCTGGTAACAATCGAAGAGTTACCATAGGGCAAAGCCCACTTGCAAATAATGCAAATGTTGCAATAGACCCTGACCGCCTATTTGGTCGCCATATTGCTGTGCTAGGGAACACTGGGAGTGGTAAATCTTGTTCAGTTGCAGGTCTTATTCAGTGGTCGTTAGAAGCGGCAATGAAATTAGAAAAAAAGCCTAATGCTAGATTTATTATTTTAGACCCTAATGGTGAATATACCCGAGCATTAGGTCCAGAGACTAAATTCAAAGGTCGTGTTTTTAAAGTAGAAGCTGAAGAAGGCGAAAACCAACTACAAGTACCTTCGTGGTTTTGGAATAGTGCTGAATGGGCGTCTTTCACGCAAGCAAGCCCGAAAGCACAGCTACCATTGCTAAAGCGCTCTTTGAGAGCAATGCGAAATGAAGACTTTGAACTTGAAACAGATTTAAATATTGAGATAAAACGCTTTCTCGGTAATGTCTTAGTTACTTTAAAACATGATAAGAGTTCAGGTAGACCATTTGGTGGATATGGACCCGCGAAAGGTTTTAATGAGACTATGGCCAAATGGATAGAAAGCTTTTTAGCTTATAGGGATCAATTAGGTGATCACAAATTAACACAAGTCATAACTGCAATGTGTCAGTACCGAGAAGATAGAAGTGTGCAATACGCTACTTTACAGGCTACGGTGCCTGAAATTGACAACATTGTAGATAAAGTTACTTCAGCATTTCAGCAGTTCGGTGGTAATGAGCATGACTTGTTGCCTAAGAGTGAAGATATTCCATTACCATTTGAAGGAAATAACCTAGTTGCCTATTTAGAGGCATTAGCGCAAGAAAATGGTAGTGAACAATATGTCGAATATTTGGTGGCACGCATACGTACAATGCTATCTGATACACGAATGAAGCCCATCACTAATGATGCGGAGCAGAGGGTCGATTTAGCTAAGTGGTTAGAAAGCTATATAGGTAAGGATGGATCAGGTGAGAGTGACAGCTGTGTTTCAATTATTGATCTTTCTTTAGTACCAAATGAAATCACCCACCTTGTGACTGCTGTTATTTCAAGGATTATCTTTGAGTCATTGCAACGTTATAGGCGGCTAAATAACAAATCCTTACCAACTGTGCTTGTAGCTGAAGAAGCGCATACATTTATTAAGCGCTATCGTGATGACTCTGAAAACCAGGATGTTGCTGCTGTTTGTTGCCAAGTATTTGAGAAAATCGCACGTGAAGGAAGAAAGTTTGGTCTTGGCATGGTGATTTCTTCGCAACGGCCTTCGGAGTTATCACCTACGGTTTTATCTCAATGTAATACATTTCTATTGCATCGAATTAGTAACGACAGAGATCAAGAGCAGGTACATAAAATGGTACCAGATAATTTGCGCGGACTACTCCGTGAGTTACCTTCTTTACCATCTCAGCATGCAATTCTCATGGGATGGGCCTCTGAACTTCCTGTTCTGGTTAAAATGAAGAGTTTAACGAAAGAGCAACAACCACATTCAGATGATCCTGACTTTTGGGATGTTTGGACAAGAGAAGATACTGATGGAGGAGTGGTAGAGCGAGATGCTGATTGGAATAAAGTTGTCAAGGAGTGGCAGCAGAACTAAAAATAATTTTGATCGAAATTTGCTCGCTTTGCTTCTCAATTCGGGAGAGTGAAGCGTTAGTTTATATTTGTAATACTTATCGTAATCAAAGTGGTTTTTAAACATTAACTTGGTTTTATTCAGATGCGAGATGATTGGCACTTTGTAACTAAGAAGTGCCTACACAGTGTTGGCATCGATGAAATTGAAAGCCTCAACAAGTTACTTTTTCAGTATTTGAGCTAATGGGAGGTAAAGACAAGACCTGACCCTTTACTGTTCTCTTCGGGGCTTACGGCAAAAGCCGATTAGCTTCTTTCATACCTCTTATAAGTTTGCACTTTGTGACTTAATATATTGTTAGATATAGTGGTTTTGCTATACTCAGTTTACTCTTTAGCGTTTTGGGTAGAATCTAAATTCAACCTTGTCGGGCGTTTCGCTAGACACTAACTTATTGAGTGTATTTAGGGTTGCGTTAGAACTTTTCTAACGATCCTTCGTACCTCAGGAGCGTCAGAGAAAGTTCTAACGCTAGCCTCTGAGTAAAGAGTGAATCATCCTATAGACGGACATGTTATGTCCGTCTATATTTTTCTGAGGGAACCAACAGCAGTGAGCAAAAAATTTGAAAATGCTATTATTGACGTGTTTGAAGCTTTTGACGTCAATAAGTTTAAGGTCAACTACCCTGACCATCGAATTTTTGTTTGCGGTGGGCCTATAAATGTAAAAAAAATCGTCCCTTTAAGCTTTCGTCAACGACTGATAGAGAAGTTAGCCTCAGATTATCCCGAGCTCGAAAATGAAGTTGTTTTAGCTGAAACCTTTAAAGATTACTTTAGAGAACATGCTTACAGTGATTTACTTATATTCGAAGATGACATAGCTCAATTGGCTTCGGTAGTTGTCATTTTTCTGGAAAGCCCTGGGTCACTAGTTGAGTTGGGGATGTTCTGCACTAAACCTAACTTCTATAAAAAATTACTAATAGTTGCACCTAGAGAGGAAACTGAAAGAGAAGACTCATTCATTTACCTTGGCCCATTAGATCACATCCGCAGTAAAGAACCATCTTCAGTAGCAATATACCCGTGGCCTGATGCTCAAGTCTCTGATTATCCTAAAATCCACATGCAAGACTTGTGTGGCACTTTGCTAGAAAAGCGAAATACGATCCCGAAACACCCTGCATTTAACAAAAAAAATTCTGGACATATCGCTTTGCTACTACTGGAAATTATCCGTCTCTCCTATCCAATATTATTAACTGAAATTGAACTAGCATTGGCATCATTAGGGCTTGATGAAGAGAGAAGTAAAGTTACTCGATTACTGTATTTGTTGAATCGACTTGAATACTTAGATACGTATGAATACGGTGGTGGGTATAAATTTTATTACCCTTTTGACAGGACGAGTCCAAGAATCAAATTTGGAACTAATAAACACTCGGCTACATTCGATGAAAAAAAATTAGTGATGAACTTAAAGATGTCATATGTAAGAGATAATGATGACGGTGCATCTAGGAAAAGGATAGCTGCAGCTACTGAGATACAGAAGAAACTCAAAGGTGGTGAAAAGTGAATTTATCAGAATTACTGGAAAGTTTCCTTTTCATGGATGAAGAAGAAATTGTTTCTTTTGCAGCTAGCTCCCCTTATCGTTACAAAGTCTATTCAATCGCTAAGCGGAACTCCGAAGAGCGTAGAATAATTGCTCATCCCTCAAAAGAACTAAAATTCATTCAGAGAATTATTGTTGACCAACTAGCCGGACAACTGCCAATTCACAATACGGCTAAAGCATATATGAAAGGGTTAAGCATAAAAGACAATGCTCGCCCACATGCTAAGTATAAATACTTACTCAAGATGGACTTGAAGAATTTTTTTCCTAGCATAAAGCCTTCATTATTTTTTAAAGAATGCCGCCTGCATGGTGTTGAATTGTCAGAACTAGATATAGATTTGCTTGAAGGGTTTCTCTTCTGGAAGCGAAAAAGAGCAACACATTTAGTTCTAAGCATAGGGGCTCCGAGTTCGCCATTGGTATCAAACTTTATTCTCTATAGATTTGATGAAGCCATTAGCCGTTATTGTAAGTCGTTGGGAATCAATTACACCAGATATGCAGATGACCTTACCTTTTCGACTAATGAGAAAGATGTACTTTTGAAGTTTCCTGCAAAAGTTAGGAAAACACTAAATTATCTCTATGACGGTCAAATCAAGATTAACCTTAGAAAAACGGTACTATCTTCTAAGGCACATAATAGACATGTAACAGGAATAACATTATCAAATGAAGGAAAATTAAGTGTAGGGAGAGAGACAAAGCGTACGCTGTCGGCCTCTATACATCGCTTTACACAGCAAAAACTGTCTGATGACGACATATTAAAACTTAAGGGAAACTTAGCCCATACAGTGTTCATAGAGCCAGACTTTTTAGATAGAATGATAAAAAAATACGGACGTAATGCTATCTATGAGCTTAAGCACTATACACCCTCAAGTAATTGAAATGGCAAAAACGATAGAGTCAGGTCTTGCACTTTTTACTTGGCGAAGTTCTCTATACTTGAAGTAATTTATTGATTGCTAATTTAGCAAGGTCGTTGTCATATTTCTGTTCATTAATGAGTCAGCAGCATTGCTGACTCTACGAATACCAAGATAAATTATCGTATTTGAAATATTACTTATTGTTAGGTTAAGTTAATGTTCTTTAAGATGAATTTTTTTATTGGGGTCGGTAGCCCTAGATCTTGCAACTCAGTTGGTAATACCCAAGCTTGTTCTTGATTTAAGCCGCTCATACGCTCAATGGACCAAACTTTTGCTTCAAGCTTGTAGTGTGTAAATGTATGTTTAAAGCTACCTTTTAAATGAACATGTTCACCAAGATGTTCTGGTTCGATATGAATTTGAGGTAGACACCACAATGCGCCCCAAATACCGTCTTTTGCTCGTTTTTCTAATAATATTTTCCCCTTTGATTCGATCCAGAGAAACTGCCCAGAGCGAGTCGGTACGTTTTTTTTGGGTTTGGGAGTTGGTAACTCGTCCACTCGATCACTTTTGAATGCGAGGCAATACTCCTGAAAATCACATTCTAAGCAGTTGGGGCTTCTCGGCTTACAAACAGTTGCCCCCATATCCAGTAGTCCTTGTGCAAAAGATCTATTGTTTCGTGTGGGCGTAAACGTCTCTGCAAGCCCCCACAATTGCTTATCGACTTTTGATGTGCCTGGCACCCCATCTACCCCAAAAAAACGGCAAAACAAGCGTTTGACGTTGCCATCGACGATGGGACCATAGGTATTGTAAGCGAATGAAGCGATGGCTCCCGCGGTATAGCGGCCAACGCCAGGAATTTTGAGTAGTGTCTCAACATGGTCTGGGAATAGACCATTACACTCATCCACGATGTATTGCGCGGCTTTTCTCAAATTCCGAGCTCGAGAGTAGTAGCCTAATCCTTGCCAATGGCTCATGACTTCATCTTCCGTGGCTGCAGCTAAAACTTCGATTGTTGGAAAGCTAACCATCCAACGCTCAAAATACGGAATGACAGTGGTGACTTGTGTTTGTTGAAGCATTACTTCAGAGACAAGTACGCGATAAGGCGTTGGGTTTTCTTGCCAAGGTAAATCATGGCGACCGTGTGTCTGTTGCCATGTGATGAGCTGATCTTGGAATTTTTCGGGCGTCAAAGGAAATTGCGTCATAAATTTTTCTTATTTGAATTGCTGACTTGGTTGCTTCAATTGATGGAAATGAACCACCAATTATGTTTTAGTGCTGTTTTTATTTTAAATACAATGAATTATTGATAGTGGCCCACTAGCTCATCGTGATTCGTTGCAATAGCCAAACGGTGTAGGCGGTTTTGTTTTGTTGCCAAGGTAATTCTTTGCGCCCAAAGGCGTCATACCACTTTAATATGGCGGTTGCGAAAGGAGTCACGACATGCTCTATGCTTTGCTATTATTAGGAGTGAAATTGCACCACACTTACGGTTGGATGTAAAACAGACAAATTGTGTGGGAATTTATCCACGGAAAGACTTGCACCGAAGGCAATTCTTTGGATAATCCCCGCTTTGATTAATCAATGTGCAGGCAAAAATCAATGAGTGAAGTGACCACTAACGAATATACTGAAGACGGCAAACTGGTTCGTAAGATCCGTAGTTTTGTTCGCCGCGAAGGCCGCTTAACAAAAGGCCAAGAAAACGCGATGAACGAATGTTGGCCAACAATGGGTATCGACTACAACCCAGAACTTCTTAATTGGAAGGAAGTATTTGGCAACGATAACCCAGTTGTACTAGAGATTGGCTTCGGTATGGGTGCATCACTGGTTGAAATGGCAAAGAATGCACCTGAGAAAAATTTCTTAGGTATTGAAGTTCATAGTCCAGGTGTTGGTGCGTGTTTAGGTACCGCTCGTGATGCGGGTGTAACTAACTTACGCGTAATGTGTCACGATGCAGTAGAAGTATTTGAACACATGATTCCAGACAGCAGCCTGCATACGCTGCAACTGTTCTTCCCTGACCCATGGCACAAAGCTCGTCACCATAAGCGTCGTATCGTTAAGGCTGAATTCGCCGAGATGGTTCGCGGCAAGCTTCAACTTGATACTGGTATTTTCCACATGGCTACTGACTGGGAAAACTACGCAGAACACATGATTGAAGTGATGAAGGTTGCTCCTGGCTTCGAGAATATCGCTGAAGATGGTGATTACATTCCTCGTCCGGATGAGCGTCCGCTAACTAAGTTTGAAGCGCGTGGCCACCGTTTAGGTCATGGCGTTTGGGATATTAAGTACAAACGTACTAAGTAATTCTGAATCAAATTAAGTGAAGGTGAATCCGACTTAGGATTAAACCCTACACTTTATGAGATTGATTAAAGCCAACATTATTGTAATGTTGGCTTTTTTGTCCTTAGGCTTTTATTGCGATAAAGGTTTAAGAACAGAAAGTAATGCCACACCCCCTACAAAAATAACAATAAAGAAGTAAGCACACATGAAACCAACTCAAGCTATTTTGGCCGAGATTTTAGATGAAGTTCGCCCTTTAATTGGTCAGGGAAAGGTCGCTGATTATATTCCTGCATTAGCTCGCGTATCGAACCAGAAACTGGCGATTGCGGTATACACCAATGAAGGTGAAGTGATTCAAGCTGGTGATGCTGATGAAGCCTTTTCTGTGCAGTCAATTTCTAAAGCCTTAAGTCTGACATTGGCGATGGTGTTGTATAAGCCTGAAGAGATTTGGCAGCGCGTAGGTAAAGAGCCTTCTGGCCAAGCCTTTAATTCGATGATTCAGCTTGAGATGGAACATGGTATTCCTCGTAACCCTTTTATCAATGCCGGCGCTATTGTGGTTGCAGACTTACTGCAAAGCCGCCTGTCAGCACCAAGACACCGTTTATTAGAATTTGTACGTCAGCTATCAGGTGATACTCATATTGTGTATGACAAGGTTGTGGCGGCTTCTGAAATGATGCACAGCGATCGTAATGCTGCCATCGCGTATTTGATGCGTTCATTTGGTAATTTTGAGAACGATGTGATCCCAGTGCTCAACAATTACTTTCACGCTTGTGCGCTTAAAATGACATGTATCGACTTGGCGAAAACCTTTAGCTACTTGGCGAATAAAGGGGTATCAGTTCAGACCAAGAAAGAGATTATCACGCCAGTTCAAACCAAGCAGTTGAATGCTTTGCTTGCGACATGTGGTTTGTACGATGGGGCAGGTGAGTTTGCTTACCGTGTTGGCATGCCCGGAAAGTCTGGTGTCGGTGGCGGGATTATTGCGATTGTTCCTGGTGAAATGACGATTGCAGTTTGGTCTCCAGAATTAGACCCTTCTGGTAACTCTCTTGCGGGTACTATGGCATTAGAGCTGCTTTCAGAGCGTATTGGTCGTTCTATTTTCTAAGTTCTAAGTTCTAAGTTCTAAGTTCGACAAAAAAGCCTCTCGTGATGAGAGGCTTTTTGCATTCTAGCGTTCGGCTATTCGTCTTCTTCGGCCATAAAGGCTTCAAGCAGATCGTTTAGGAATAGCTTTCCTTTTTCAGTTATCTGCCAGTGGCTGTCGGTTTCATTGAGATAATTGAGTTCTTTGGCCCACTCTATCGTTGGTTTGATCGAATCAAACTCTAAACCAGTCGTATCAATGAAGTCTTGTTTTGGACACGCTTCCATTAGCCTGAAGCGGTTCATGAAGAACTCGAAAGGGCGGTCCTCATTGGGTACTTCAAGTTCATCCGACAGATAGGGCTTCACCAGATTCTGATACGCTGCTAGGTAGCCTCTAGGGTGTTTAACCTTGGTAGTGCGAACAATACGTCCATTAGCAAAACTCAGCTTGCCATGAGAGCCACAACCGATACCTAGGTAGTCACCAAAGCGCCAGTAGTTGAGATTATGCTGACACTGATATCCCGGCTTGCTGTAGCCTGAAATTTCGTACTGCACATACCCTGCGTCTGAGAGCTTCTTATGGCCTAAGTCGAAGATATCCCAAAGGTCATCATCGTCAGGTAGCTTTGGCGTTTTGTAATAGAACATGGTGTTAGGTTCTATTGTCAGCTGATACCAAGACAAATGTGGAGGATTAAGTTTGATCGCTTTGTCCAAATCAGCCAAGGCCTGATCAATGCTTTGATCGGGCAAGCCGTGCATTAAATCTAGGTTGAAGCTGTTCAATCCAATCTTATGCGCCAAATGAGCCGCATTCACTGCTTCATCTTGACCATGAATACGTCCAAGCCTTTCCAGCTTTTCTTGCTCAAAACTTTGTACGCCTACCGAAATTCGAGTAATGCCTGCCTTTTGGTAACCTGCGAAACGTTCTGCCTCGATGGTGCCCGGATTGGCTTCCATGGTGATTTCTATTTCAGGTTTGAACGGGATGCGTTGTTCAATACCTTGCAGTAATCGACCTATTCCTTCTGGAGAAAATAGACTCGGCGTGCCGCCACCAATAAAGATCGAATGCAATGGGCGAGGCGTGCCATTGAGTTGGTACTTTTCGATATCTGTATCGAGGTCTTCAAGCAGCGCATCGATGTACTCTTTTTCAGGTATATCGGTTTTCAGAGCGTGAGAGTTGAAATCACAATACGGGCATTTTTGTACACACCATGGGATGTGTACATAAAGGCTAAGTGCGGGTGGTATAAGCGCTGCATTGTGCATTACAGAGCTTGCTCCTTGAGAGTCTGGAATAATGACGCAAGAGCTTTACCACGGTGTGACAGTTGCTTCTTACGTGACGATTCAAGCTCTGCAGATGCACAATTATCTTCAGGAACAAAGAATACCGGATCGTAGCCAAAGCCATTTTCACCGTGTTCTTCAGTAAGAATGCGACCTTCCCATTTACCGTGACACACCAATGGTGTCGGGTCGTTTTCGTGACGCATTAGCACCAATACACAGTGAAAACGAGCAGTGCGTTTTTCTGTTTCGACACCTTGCATTGCATCGAGTAGTTTTTCGATATTCTGCTTATCGGTCGCCCCTTCACCAGAGTAACGCGCTGAGTAGATGCCCGGTGCACCATTAAGATAATCAACTTCTAAGCCAGAATCGTCCGCAATCGCTGGTAGCCCCGTTTCTTTCGCAGCGTGGCGAGCTTTGATGATGGCATTTTCAATGAAAGTTGTTCCCGTTTCAGCGACTTCTGAAACGTTGAATTCACTTTGCGCGACAACGTCGAAACCAAACTCAGACAGAATGTCTGCCATCTCGCGAACTTTGCCTTGGTTGCCTGTTGCTAAAACAATCTTACTCATGGGAATGTGGCTCTAATAAGTTAATGACTAGAAAAGTGAGCGTTGAAGCTACTCTTCTATATAGAATTTTTGTGTGAAACGCAGTGGTCCAGCCCCTTTCAAACCAGCATTAATATCGATGGTGAAAGTGATATTCTCTTCATGGGTCACTGGAAATTCTGCAAGGTAATAAATCGCGTCGCCTTCTTTTATTTCACGGAACTTAAGCGTGCGAGTATTGCCGACTAGATTTTTCGCTGTTCCTGAAATCTTAGCCGCTGTTGCTGGTTTGCCCAAAGAAGAGTTATCCAACACACTGATATTAAGAATAGCTGAGTAACCGTTGCGCTTTAGTTGATATTGCTTAGCGACTTGTGCGGTTAAGAAAGTGGAGTTGAAGGCTGAGTAGTGAACCTCTACATCCTTGATATTTTTAAACTGTCCAGCCCAGCTCGGTAAAGCGACAAGGGCAGTAAGTAGTGCTGTTATCCATAAACGCATAATGACTCCAATAAATAGCAAAAAGCCATCATAGGATGGCTTTGATTTCAGTAGGGACTTGGTTTGGCGAGCATATTCGAACTTGCTTGTGCCTACCGAGCTCTCCCTTCTCTATCTTGATTTGCCCCTTGGCGACCTTAAATTGCTTCGCAAGGTATTTTGCTAAGTGGGCGTTAGCTTTGCCATCAACCGGTGGTGCAGTAATGGCAATTTTCAGTTCCTCTCCGTGCAAGCCGACAATCTTGTCTCGGCTTGCTTTGGGTTGGATATAGAGCCTAAGAAGAATATCGTCTTCTTCGGCCCAAACTGCTTGTGGCATCGTCAAAGTACCTGATGTTCGTACTTGAATTATAGCTGATACCAAATAGGACCAATTAGGTCACCCATTAAGAAGTTCGCGAATTGCAGAACAATAAACAGTACCAGTACGCTTAAATCAAAACCGCCCATTGCTGGAAGAATACGACGAATTGGAGCAAGCATTGGTTCAGTCAGTTGATGGAACACGTATTCAATTGGACTACGGCCTTGGCTAACCCAACTCAGGATTGCACGGATTAGCAGAACCCAGAAAACTAAGCCGCCAGCCGCTTTAAGCAGAGATAGTGCGCCAAAGATCAGGAAGCTAATATCAAATACAGCCGCACCGCCAGAGATAATCAAGTTTAGAGCGACGAACTTTAGTACACACAGTACATAAGCGAAAACAACAGTCGCAAGATCTAGACTACCTATTGATGGGATAACTCGGCGTAATGGGGCAACAACGGGTTGTGTCGCTTTTACGATAAATTGTGAGAATGGGTTGTAGAAATCTGCACGTGATGCTTGTAGCCAGATACGCAAGATCACAACCATGATGTAAAGATCAAAAACGGTCGAGATCAGAAAGCTCATCGAATTCATATTGTTTCCTTTTTCGGATTTACTTGCCGCTTAGATATAACCTATAACTTGAGCGACACAATGCTTTTGTACAGTGATTGGTATTAAAACTGTTTTTCCATCTCTTCAGCTCGAGCGACCGCCGCTTGCATAGCTTTCGCTACGATGTCTGATAGTTGATGTTCGTTAAACGTGCGCAGTGCTTCTGCGGTCGTGCCGCCTTTTGAAGTCACTTGCTCACGCAGTGTCGATAATTCTGTGTCAGGGCTCGCTACCACCATCTCTGCCGCGCCTAATGCAGACTGCTGCACTAACTTACGAGCGGTTTCTTGGTCAAAGCCTTGGTTAATTGCTTCTGCTTGCATCGCTTCCATAAATAGGAAAAAGTAAGCAGGGGCACTGCCAGCGGCTGCAATGATGTTGTTAATGCCAGACTCTTGTTCAACCCAGCTTACCTCACCTACGGCTTGCATTAGCTGAGAAGCGAATTCTTTATCACCCTGACTAACCGTTGAGTCAGCGTAAAGACCGCTCATCCCTTTACCCAGTAATGACGGCGTGTTTGGCATTACACGCACAAGGTTTAGCTGGCAGTCTAACATCTCATTGAGTCGATTCGCATTAATACCCGCAGCAATAGAGATAACCAGTTTGTTGCTGAAGTCGATATCTTGTAAAGGTTTACATACATCAGCCATCATTTGTGGTTTTACTGATAGTACTACAACGTCTGCTTGCTCTGCTGCGGCAAGATTATCGCTGGTGGTATTGATGCCGTATTCTTGCTCTAACGGCAGCCTTCTGGTGTCTGAAGGCGCTGTTGCAGTAATCTTTTGCGCTGGGTAACCACTCGCCACTAAGCCCGCTACAATTGAGCGAACCATATTTCCCGCCCCAATAAAGGCGATGTTCTTATGTTCCATATATAAAATCCTGAGCGTGTCGCTGCGCAGTTAAAGCGAAGCGATATCAATACTTATAATCGACTTTTGGTCGCTAACTCTTTGCTATTTCGCGTAATCACGAGCACCGAAAATAGCCGTTCCAATACGAACCATTGTGCTACCAGCCTCAACGGCTGCATCCATATCACCACTCATACCCATCGAAAGGGTATCGATGTTTGGATACTTAGCGGCTAGCTTTTGTTGAAGCTCTGCCAGTTGAGAAAATGCATTAAGCTGTGATTGATAGTCAGATACGTTTGCAGGAATCGACATCAATCCTCTTAACGTGAGGTTAGGGAGCGACGAAATCAACTCTGCGAGTGCAAAAACTGTCTCTTCTGACGTTCCTGACTTCGAATCTTCACCGCTGGTATTTACCTGAATGAGAACTTGTAGAGGTGAAAGCCCGCTTGGTCGCTGATCATTCAGCCTTTGCGCAATCTTATCGCGATCAACGGAATGAACCCATTGGAAGCTTTCTGCGATTGGACGAGTTTTATTGGACTGTATTGGACCAATAAAATGCCACTCTAAATTTAGGTTAGAATGTTGTTCTGAAAAGTGTTTTACTTTATCTACACCTTCTTGAACATAGTTTTCACCAAAGGCAACTTGGCCTCCGAGTGCGGCTTCTAGAATCGCATCAATAGGTTTAGTTTTGCTGACGGCTAAAAGTTGCACGGAGTCTGGAGCTCGTCCGCACTTTTGCTCAGCACTACGAATCTGTGAGGTGATTTGTTCGATATTTTGTTGAATACTACTCATAGCTGACTTTACTTAAAGGAAAATAAATGGATATCACTGAGTTACTAGATTTTAGTGTAAAGCATAACGCGTCAGATCTACATCTTTCTGCGGGTGTATCTCCAATGGTACGTATAGATGGTGAAGTTAGGAAGCTTGGAATACCAGCTTTGAGTCATGCTGATGTGCATCGTTTAGTTTTTGAGATCATGGACGACTCACAGCGCGGTGAGTTTGAGGAAAAATTGGAAGTCGACTTCTCTTTTGAATTACCCAATGTTGGTCGCTTCCGTGTTAATGCTTTTAACCAAGCTCGTGGTTGCGCAGCTGTCTTTCGAACTATCCCTGTAGAAATTCCCACGTTAGAGCAGTTAGGCGCACCTGATATTTTTGAAAAGATTGCCAACTACGAAAAAGGCTTAGTGCTGGTCACTGGTCCTACGGGTTCTGGTAAATCGACAACTTTGGCGGCAATGGTCGATTACGTAAATCGCAACCACAACAAGCATATTCTGACGATTGAAGATCCGATCGAATTTGTGCATACCAATAATAAATGTCTCGTTAATCAGCGTGAAGTTCATCGTGATACTCACAGCTTCAAAGCGGCGCTGCGCAGTGCGTTACGTGAAGACCCGGACGTTATCCTTGTCGGTGAGCTTCGTGACCAAGAAACGATTAGCTTGGCGCTAACAGCAGCAGAAACTGGGCATTTAGTGTTTGGTACTCTACACACCAGTTCTGCGGCTAAAACTATAGATCGTATTATCGATGTATTCCCAGGTAGCGACAAAGACATGGTGCGTTCAATGTTGTCTGAATCGTTACGTTCGGTGATTGCCCAGAAGCTGTTAAAGCGTGTCGGTGGTGGTCGTGTAGCTTGTCATGAAATCATGATGGCGACGCCAGCGATCAGAAACTTGATCCGTGAAGACAAGGTCGCGCAGATGTACTCGATCATTCAAACGGGCGCTGCACATGGTATGCAAACCATGGAGCAAAATGCGAAGCAGCTTATGGCTCAAGGTTTGGTTGATTCAGAAGAGGTCGAGAAAAAGATCGAAATTCAAACCTCTATGTTTTAATCAAGGTGAACAAAATGGAATTGAATCAAATCCTTGAAGGTATGCTTTCACAAAAAGCGTCGGATCTTTACATCACGGTAGATGCTCCGGTTCTGTTTCGTGTTGATGGTGAATTGCGACCTCAAGGGGAGAAGCTTAATGCGGCTCAGGTTGCTCAGTTACTTGATGCGATGATGGATCAAGACAGGTGTGACGAGTACAAACAAACGCGTGAGGCTAATTTTGCCATTGTGCGCGATTTTGGTCGCTTTCGTGTCAGTGCTTTTTTTCAACGAGAGTTACCTGGAGCGGTCATTCGACGTATCGAAACCAACATCCCAACCTTCGAGCAGTTAAAGCTTCCTGATGTCTTACAAGACCTTTCAATAGCAAAGCGTGGACTTGTGCTGGTGGTTGGGGCGACAGGCTCGGGTAAATCAACCTCAATGGCTGCGATGACGGGTTATCGCAATACTAATCGTTCGGGGCATATCTTGACGGTTGAAGATCCGATTGAGTTCGTGCACGAACATAAAAAGTGTATTGTGACTCAGCGAGAAGTGGGGCTCGACACTGAAAGTTATGAAGTCGCGCTTAAGAACTCATTACGCCAAGCGCCAGATATGATCTTAATTGGTGAAATCCGTAGTCGTGAAACCATGGAATATGCGATGACGTTTGCTGAAACTGGTCATCTTTGTATGGCGACTTTACATGCCAATAATGCCAATCAAGCGTTAGAACGTATTCTTCACCTGGTGCCTAAAGAGCAAAAAGAACAGTTCTTATTTGATCTGTCGATGAACCTACGTGGTGTAGTCGCTCAGCAGCTTATTCGAGATAAGAATGGCAGTGGTCGTCATGGTGTGTTCGAAATCCTACTCAACAGCCCACGAGTATCTGATTTGATTCGTAGAGGTGAGCTACATGAACTCAAGTCGACAATGGCTAAATCAAAAGAGATTGGGATGCAGACCTTTGACCAAGCTTTGTATGACTTAGTCGTAGCAGGCAAGATCTGTGAAGAGGATGCGTTCCACAGTGCTGACTCTGCTAATGACTTACGCTTAATGCTAAAAACCAGACGCGGTGATGGTGACTACGGAACTGGTGCTTTGGCTGGCGTGAAGATTGATATGGGTTAGATTGATGCTGAATGCTGAATGCTGAATGCTGAATGTTAAATGTTAAATGTAAAAAAACCGCTGTGAAGGCGGTTTTTTTTGTCTGGATATATTAGTGGTTGCCGTAGCTATTGTTATTATCAGAATATCCTCGTTCTTTCTCTAATTTAATCTTTGTTGGATACTGTTCGCCAGTGTAGCCTGCTGAGCCTCCGCTCATAGAACTGCATGCTGATATTGTTAGAGCGGCGAAGATTGCTAGAATAATTTTCATATGAACTCCCACGTCCTTATTATGAATTGCTCTGGCACTACGGCGTGACATTCGTGTGGGATCATAAGTTAGCTCAAACTTTGCTCACTTAATTTTTCTAAGAATATTGTGCTTCAAACCAACTTTCTAAAATAACAACGGCAGATTGGTTATCGACATTGCCTTTACTTAGCGCTTTGTAGCCACCCATTTCAAATAGATCCGCTCTTGCTTCTGTTGTTGAGAGCCTTTCATCGTGTAGCTCAACATCCACACCAAAGCGACCTTTGAGGCGATTGGCGAACTTTTTTGCTCTAGGGGTAATAGCTGCTAAATCTTTACCATGAAGGTCTGTAGGTAAGCCTACAACGATAAGGTTTGGTAGCCACTCTTTGATTTGCTTTTCAATATCATCCCAGTTTGGGATGCCATCTTTAGCTTTGAAGGCTTTTAAAGGGCTTGCTGTGCCCGTAATTTCTTGTCCTATCGCGCTACCGATACTTTTTGTACCGTAGTCAAATGCCATAATTGTTCGTGACATAGAGGTTCCAGAGTTAAATTAAGTAGGTTCGTGTATGTGTGTTGATTCTAGGAGTGACCCGCGTCAGCTGAAAGCTGCGCTGCATTAATACCGAGCATCTGTACGGCCATTTTCCAGCGGTCTGAAATTGGCGTGTCGAAGATAACCTTTGGATCGGCTTCAACGGTTAGCCATGAGTTTTCAGTAAGCTCGGTTTCTAGTTGTCCAGGTTCCCAACCGGCATAGCCCAACGCAACCAAGTAATTCATTGGCTCATCTTCAGTTCCAAGCACGGTAAGAATATCTTTAGAAGTCGTCACTGAAATTTGGTCAGTCATGTTGATGCTAGATTGATAGTTGCCTTTAGGCTTATGTAAAATAAAGCCTCGATCTTCAGCAACGGGCCCACCATTTAATACTGGCTTTTCTAAGCTAGCTTGATTGGATTTTGGATGTACTGAGTCTATCTCGACTTGATCGAGCATTTTCCCAACCGTGACATCAATAGGCGCATTGATCATTAAACCCATTGCACCTTCATCGTTGTGTTCACAAAGGTAAATCACCGAGTTTTGAAAGTATGGGTCTTTCATTCCGGGCATAGCGACCAGAAAGTGGTTCGTTAAATTCATAGAGCCTCCTGCCAGTGTGTTCCCAGTAAAGGAAAAAGAGCGGCGTAATGCCGCTCATTGATTCTGTGCCTAGATACTTCGGTGTTTACGAATAGCTAAGGCTTTCTTTAGTTTAGGCTATTTTGCTTTAACGCGACGCTCGATTGCATCCATTAATTTACCCGTTACCGAAATATCAAAAGCAGCTTCAATTTCACGGATACAAGTCGGGCTAGTCACGTTAATTTCCGTCAGTTTGTCGCCAATAACATCAAGTCCAACAAAGATTAAGCCTTTCTCTTTTAGTGCTGGAGCAACTGCTCGTGCAATAGCCCAGTCAGTCTCACTTAAAGGACGAGCTTCACCAGTACCACCTGCAGCAAGGTTACCTCGTGTTTCTCCCTTTGCAGGAATTCGCGCTAGGCAGTAAGGCATTGGCTCACCATCAACGACAAGAATACGTTTGTCACCGTTGCTGATGTCAGGAACAAAGGTTTGTGCCATTGCGTAGTTTTGACCGTGGTTAGTCAAAGTTTCAATGATGACTGATACGTTTGGATCGCCTTCCTTCACGCGGAAGATAGAAGCACCGCCCATACCATCAAGAGGTTTGAGGATTATATCCCCATGCTTTTCACGGAATGCTTTAATCTTTTCTGCTTTACGAGTTACGATTGTTGTCGGCGTGAGTTCTGGGAACCAGGCCGTGAATAGTTTCTCGTTACAGTCACGTAGGCTTTGAGGTTTGTTAACGATCAATGCTCCGTTCTCTTCAGCACGCTCAAGAATGTAAGTCGCGTAAATGTATTCAGTATCAAACGGAGGATCTTTACGCATCAGTACCGCATCTAAATCAGATAGTGCAATAGTCTGTTCTGATTTGAACTCGTACCAACCGTTTGGGTCTTCTTTTAATTCAACAACCTTAGTGTCAGCAATGGCTACGCCTTGATCTAAATGTAGATCATCCATTTCCATGTAATGGATTTCGTAGCCACGACTTTGAGCTTCAAGCATCATGGCAAAGCTAGAGTCTTTTTTGATGTTAATGGATGAAATTGGATCCATTACGATGCCAAGTTTGATCATTTTTTTCTCCTAGCCTAGATCGCCAAAACGGACTTGTAAGGCAGTAATTGCGGTTAGAGCTGCTGTCTCGGTACGAAGTACACGTGGACCGAGTAGCGTCTCTTCAAATTTGTATTGTTCTGTCATGCCGATCTCTTCAGCTGACAACCCACCTTCAGGACCGATCAATAGGCGCACCTTACTGATCGGCTCTGGAAGGGTATTAATTGAGTATTTTGCACGAGGATGCAGGTTTAGCTTTAATGCTTCACTGGGTTCGCTGCACCACTCTTCAAGTTGCATGATTGGGCGAATAACTGGAACCGTATTACGGCCAGACTGCTCACATGCCGCGATAGCAATCTTTTGCCACTGTGCGAGCTTTTTCTCGAAACGTTTAGTATCAAGCTTAACGCCACAGCGCTCTGAAATCAGAGGAGTAATGGTGTTCACACCAAGCTCTACCGATTTTTGAATTGTGAATTCCATTTTATCGCCACGTGAAATCACTTGGCCTAAATGTAAGTCTAACGGTGATTCGCTGCTGCGCTCCACGCGTTCAGTAATATCAACGGTCACATTCTTCTTTGATACTTCTGCAATGGTTGCTGGAAATTCAGCGCCGCTGCCATCAAATAGAAGTACTTCTTGGCCTTCTTTCATGCGAAGGACACGACCAACATGACCCGCGGCATCTTCGCCTAAAGCAAGGGAACCTAACTGATGAATGCGTTCTGGGTGATGGATACGAGGAATTCTCATGCTGGTAAACCTATAAATATGTTCATTTGGGTATTTTTATCTCTGCCTAACATGGATGCTTTTAACTGAAAAAACAAGGGTAGAGCAAGAGTTTCAAGGGCAATTCTGAAACTCCTGTTTGAGATGGAGGCAATTGGAGATGTTGCTTGCCTGAGTTGTGCTATTTACAAGCAGGGAAAACAAATGGGTTGTGATTACCTTGAATCGCATAGATTCGTTGATCACGGGTACATTCCCACTTGTCGACAGGGAATTGTTTGTTCCACGCCATCATCAGGTTGGTTTGTTGCTTAGATAGCTTGAAACCATATTCTTGGCTCATATAAAGGTAAGTACGCGCGATAGAACCTTTTGCTCTGTCGGGTGGCATCACTTTACGTTGTTTGAAGTTGACCTGCATTTCACACTGACCATAGCTCACGCCATCCATTCCATTCCATTGACTGAAATTGTAGTTCGAGCGGTCGCCGTTTACTTCTCCAATCGCAGGCGTCAGGTTATGAAGATCCGCTTCCATTGATTTAAATATCTTGTCATTTCGAGTGCAATTTTTACGTCCTCCATCTTGCCAGCACTGACGCTGGTGGCCAAATTGCCAAGCTGGGACGACATGTTCCCACTCAATACGGGAAGCTCGCTTTTGTTGTTTTCTCACTTGATAACCACAGCCGTTCAGATCTGGGATACCTTTCTTTTTGTCTTTCCAAGTGATGTCACAGCCACAATAAAATGAAGTAGGGTGATCGAGATAAATCTTTACTGCTTCCTTTTTTGCTTTCGAGAATGAACTAGGCGGGGCGGCGAAAACGCTTTGGGTTACCAGTAGGCCAAATACTATTGATAAGTAAAAAGACACCAGTAGGCCAAATGATTTTGGAGTGGTTTTTTGCATAGAAAAAGACTGATAAAAGTATGATGAATACCAGTCTAGCACTCAAATGTTAGTTCTCTCTATTACATTTACTCGAGGTATCTTGTGATCTTAATGCTTAGCTTAATTGAAGGCCGGTAAACGCTAAGGTTTGTTGGCATTGTTGGCAACGATAAGTCGATTGGTTGCGGATGACTTTGTTGTGTCGTCTTATCGACAGAGGATAAGTCGTGCAATCACAACGGTACTCAAAAGTTTTTCCCTGCACTGAGGTGATTTCCAAGCTGTGGGTCGTTTTGGCAGGTACGTTAAATACCTTCTCCATTACGTATTTCCATTCATTGCCATGAGGCCTAACTCGTCCGAATACCTGGTGTGTGATCAGGTGCGCGAGCTCATGAGGCACGACTTCGTTAATAAAGGCGTCTTCATTTTCGTTGAATAACACTTGGTTGAGTTTTATCTCGTTTAACTGAAGGTAGGCTTTTCCTGCCGCTTTACCTCTTAACTTGTAAGTGATGGTCGGGCATGGGAATTCGCGTGAGAAATGTTGGTTAGCGACGATTAAGCACTCTGCTAATTTCTTGTTTGCTCGGTGTTGTTGCGGGGTGTATGACAAGCGAGTTCACTCCAAATAAAAGGCCTCAGCATTTACGCTAAGGCCTCATAATAACATTGCTCGTCGAACTCTCTACGATTTAAACGTGATGTTTCTTCTTGATGATTTCATGATAAGCGTGCCAAGTCCCATACCCGAGTAACGGCATAGTCACGATCATACCGATGCCGTAGGTAGCAAAGCCCACCAGAATACCAGCACAAATAATACTCGCCCATACGACCATTGCGGGGATGTTCGATTTCACGGCATTAAAGCTAGTGAAAATCGCACTCATCACGTCAACACGTCTCTCCATCATTAATGGAATTGAAAAGGCCGAGATACTGAATATTAAGCTAGCGATGACCAAGCCAATCACTGAACCTGTAATCAGGAAGGGAGCAAACTCAGTTAATGGCGCACCTTGAACCGATGGGTACAGCGCGTGTAGTAATGCGGCTATTCGCATCCAGAAAATCATTGCGACCATTAAGACAATTGCAAAGGCCCATTGGTGAGTTGAGTTTCGTGTAATAGCTCTCATTGAGTGCAACAAGCTAGCATTGTGTCCCTTTTCTCTTTCCCAGCTTGCGTCATACAAGCCTAGAGCAAGAAATGGCCCAATCAACATGTATACTATTAAGCTTGGCATCACAACCAAGTGCGTCCCTTGCCATTGGACAAGTTGAACAATCGCGATGGCCGCTGCCATAAAGCACAGCCCGTAGAATGCACTAATTAAAGGCATTTTGACTAAGTCATGCAGGGCTAGAGACAGCCAATGAAAGGGTGCCGAAATACTAATTTGGTTACAAGGGATGGTTCGAGCGTAATCTTGATCGCTGACCTTGTCTTTTTTATCGTTCAGTTCCGATGGGTGCACGGTACGAGGCATATATCCCCCTAGTTAAATAACGTCCTAGTTATAATTCCATAAAGCTCAGTGGTGTGGTTTACATGAGAGTTATGGTGTTGAGCTAAATCGCTCGAATCGTCCTAGTTATTGCTCTAGCGTTCACTTAACTATTGATATAAGGCTTAACTACATTGGGGCTAAATGTGAGCTTGATCCTCTAGGAGTTACCTTAACTATTGTCAGTAGTGTTAGAAAACACAAATTATCGAACGCTTTTTATACTTTGTGGTTAACGGTAAAGAAGACTGGTAGAGGGTGTTGTGGGGTGAAGAGGGTAGGTAAGTACATAAAAATAAAGCCCTTACTTAAGAAGCAAGGGCTTTAAAGAAATAAATTACAGTGGCTAAATTATTTTAGGCCAGCGAAGTCTGCAAGGATTGCTGCTTTGTCTGTCGCTTCCCAAGGGAATTCTTCACGACCGAAGTGACCGTATGCTGCAGTCTGCTTGTAGATAGGCTGAAGAAGGTTCAGCATTTCTTGAAGACCGTATGGACGTAGGTCGAAGTGTTGACGAACCGCTTCAATGATGATTTCGTGAGCTACTTTCTCAGTACCAAACGTTTCAACCATGATAGATGTTGGATCCGCAACACCGATAGCGTAAGACAGTTGAATCTCACAGCGATCAGCCATGCCAGCAGCAACGATGTTTTTCGCAACGTAACGAGCTGCGTAAGCTGCAGAACGGTCAACTTTTGATGGATCTTTACCTGAGAATGCACCGCCACCGTGGCGAGCTGCGCCGCCGTAGGTATCAACGATGATCTTACGACCAGTTAGACCACAGTCACCCATTGGGCCACCGATTACGAAACGGCCTGTTGGGTTGATGAAGAAGTTAGTGTCTTTGTTGATCCACTCAGCAGGAAGTACTGGCTTGATGATCTCTTCCATTACCGCTTCACGTAGGTCTGGCGTTGTTACTGAATCACAATGTTGAGTCGAAAGAACAACAGCGTCGATACCAACAATTTTACCTTGGTCGTACTGGAACGTTACTTGAGATTTCGCATCTGGGCGAAGGAAATCAAGCTTGCCGCTCTTACGTACTTCAGCTTGCTTTTTAACAAGAAGGTGAGAGTAAGTAATTGGAGCTGGCATTAGGATAGGTGTTTCGTTAGTTGCGTAACCAAACATGATACCTTGGTCGCCTGCGCCTTGATCTTTAGGGTCTGCTTTATCAACACCTTGGTTGATATCTGGAGACTGCTTACCAATGGTGTTTAGTACAGCACAAGAGTTAGCGTCAAAGCCCATGTCAGAATGAACGTAACCAATTTCACGTACTGTTTCACGAGTGATTTCTTCGATATCAACCCATGCAGACGTTGTTACTTCACCGCCAACCATAACCATACCGGTCTTAACGTAAGTCTCACAAGCAACACGTGCTTTTGGATCTTGTTCCAAGATGGCATCAAGAACAGCATCAGAGATTTGGTCTGCAATTTTATCTGGATGGCCTTCTGAAACAGATTCAGAAGTGAATAGGTGCTTAGCCATGAGAGCTCCACTTTTAGTTTTTGGGTGCAAATAGTTTTTAGTTGCAAATAGTTAAATGCAAATAATTTTAGGCGTCGCAAGCTAGGAAGCGCCGCCATTAAATACAGTATATTTTGTAGGTGTTTCTACATCTAGACGGCTATTCTAAATTCCAGCGGTCGAATTACAAGCTCTTTTTTATGATATGTCATAACTAAACGTTTGCGTATCGGTTGAGATCAGCTGTTACCAAGTGACGTAAATGTTCGAAAATTGCGAAAAATGACCGTTAAAATGCCAGTAAAACGTTTGCAGTCACTAAAGTCGTTTGAGAGAATACCCGCGCTAATAAAAATGAAAATTTTAGCATCAATCTCTTTTTTAAATCGCTTATGTACTCAGGAGCAGACATGCCTTCTCGTAAAGATCTAGCCAATGCAATTCGCGCACTTAGCATGGATGGCGTTCAACAAGCAAATTCAGGCCACCCTGGCGCACCTATGGGTATGGCTGACATCGCTGAAGTTCTTTGGCGTGGTCACTTGAACCACAACCCATCAAACCCAGAGTGGGCTGACCGCGACCGTTTTATTCTGTCTAACGGCCATGGTTCAATGTTGATTTACTCTCTGCTTCATCTTGCAGGTTACGAGCTTTCAATTGAAGACCTTAAGAACTTCCGTCAACTGCACTCTAAGACTCCTGGTCACCCAGAGTACGGTTACGCTCCTGGTATCGAAACGACTACTGGTCCTCTAGGTCAAGGCATTACCAACGCTGTTGGTATGGCGATGGCTGAGAAAGCACTTGCGGCACAGTTCAACAAAGAAGGCCACGACATCGTAGACCACTACACTTATGCATTCATGGGTGATGGCTGTCTGATGGAAGGTATCTCTCACGAAGCATGTTCTCTAGCCGGTACGCTAGGTCTTGGTAAGCTGGTTGCTTTCTGGGATGACAACGGTATCTCTATCGATGGCGAAGTTGAAGGTTGGTTCTCTGACGATACACCTAAGCGTTTTGAAGCTTACGGCTGGCACGTAATCCCGGCCGTTGATGGTCACGACTCTGATGCTATCAACGCGGCTATCGAAGCAGCTAAAGCGGATCCTCGTCCAACGCTTATCTGTACTAAAACTATTATCGGTTTTGGTTCTCCAAACAAAGCGGGTACGCACGACTGTCACGGTGCTCCACTAGGCGCTGATGAAATCACAGCAACTAAAGCGGCACTTGGTTGGGAACACGGTCCTTTCGAAATCCCAGCGGATATCGCAGCTGAGTGGAATGCGAAAGAAGCAGGCGCAGCGAAAGAAGCAGCGTGGAATGCTAAGTTTGACGCATACGCAGCGGCTCACCCAGAGCTAGCAACAGAATTCAAACGTCGTACTAACGGCGAGCTACCCGCTGAGTGGGAAGAGAAAGCATCGGCAATCATTGCTGATCTTCAAGCTAACCCAGCAAATATCGCATCACGTAAAGCATCTCAAAATGCACTAGAAGCGTTCGGTGCTATGCTACCTGAATTTATGGGTGGCTCTGCTGACCTTGCGCCTTCTAATCTGACTATGTGGTCTGGTTCTAAGTCGCTAACCGGTGAAGACTTTTCTGGTAACTACATCCACTACGGTGTACGTGAATTCGGTATGACCGCAATCATGAACGGTATGGCTCTGCACGGCGGTTTCGTACCGTACGGTGCAACGTTCCTAATGTTCATGGAATACGCTCGTAACGCTATGCGCATGGCGGCTCTGATGAAAATTCAGAACATCCAAGTTTACACTCACGATTCTATTGGTCTTGGCGAAGATGGTCCAACTCACCAACCGGTTGAGCAGATTGCATCTCTACGTCTGACTCCAAACATGAGCACATGGCGCCCATGTGACCAAGTTGAGTCTGCTGTTGCTTGGAAACTGGCAATTGAACGTAAAGATGGCCCTTCTGCACTTATCTTCTCTCGCCAAAACCTAGCACAACAACCTCGTGACGCTGAGCAAGTAGCAAACATCGCGAAGGGTGGTTACATCCTGAAAGATTGTGAAGGCAAGCCAGAGCTTATCCTTATCGCGACAGGTTCTGAAGTTGAGTTAGCGGTTAGCGCTGCTGCTGAACTAACAACTGAAGGCAAAAAAGTACGTGTAGTATCTATGCCTGCAACTGACGCTTTCGATAAGCAAGACGCTGAATATCGTGAGTCTGTACTTCCAGCTGACGTAACAGCACGTATTGCTGTAGAAGCTGGCATCGCTGACTTCTGGTACAAGTACGTTGGCTTCGGTGGCAAGATCATCGGTATGACAACGTTCGGCGAATCTGCACCAGCAGGCGAGCTATTCAAGATGTTCGGTTTCACTACTGAAAATGTAGTAAACACTGCAAAAGAGCTTCTTGCTTAATCATTGATTGCTAGCCTTGTGCTAACAATGAAATGAATGAAAAAACCGAGCTCTAAGCTCGGTTTTTTGTATCTGGGATTTGTTTTCACTTAGACTAATACCTACAAGCAACAGATCAACCTGTCATAAGTAAGCTGAATTATTCAAGTAATGCCTTTTAGGTAGGATTCAGTTATCATCTGTTGCACGAAATTTTGGTTAGATGTACGGAACTATGCTAAAAGTCGCGATAAACGGATTTGGAAGAATAGGGCGCAATGTATTGCGCGCTATCTATGAAAGTGGCAAAAGCCAACAAATCAAAGTAGTAGCTGTCAATGAGCTTGCTCAGCCTGACGCTATGGCTCACCTATTACAATACGATACCAGTCACGGTCGCTTCGGTAAGAAGATCTCCAACGATCAAGAGCACATCTATGTCCATCATGGCATTGGTGCAGAAGATAAAGGAGAGTTTGATACGATTCGTATCTTACATCTTGCTGATATTGAGTTGTTGCCTTGGCGTGACCTTGAGGTTGATATTGTTCTCGATTGTACAGGTGTTTACGGTTGTCGAGATGATGGCCTAGCGCACATTGCTGCAGGGGCAAAAAAGGTTCTGTTTTCACATCCTGGTGCGAATGACCTTGATAACACCATTATCTATGGTGTTAACCACGATACCATTGAAGCTGATCATCGAATCGTTTCTAATGGTTCATGCACCACCAACTGTATTGTTCCAATCATTAAAGTGCTTGATGATGCCTTTGGTATTGAGTCTGGTACCATCACCACGATTCACTCTTCAATGAATGATCAGCAAGTTATCGATGCATACCATAGTGACCTTCGTCGTACTCGAGCTGCAAGCCAATCCATCATTCCGGTTGATACCAAATTGCATAAAGGTATTGAAAGGATCTTCCCGAAATTTTCTAACAAGTTCGAAGCTATATCCGTGCGTGTGCCTACGGTAAACGTAACTGCGATGGATTTAAGTGTCACAATTAATACAAATGTGAAAGTTAATGACGTAAATCAAACCATTGTTAATGCATCCCAGTGTACATTACACAATATAGTTGACTATACTGAAGCGCCGCTCGTTTCCATCGACTTTAATCACGATCCCCATAGCGCAATTGTTGATGGTTCACAAACTCGAGTGAGCAACGGCCACCTAGTGAAGATGCTGGTGTGGTGTGACAATGAATGGGGCTTTGCGAACCGAATGCTGGATACGGTTCTTGCAATGCAAGCTTCTGAAGGCAAGAAGTAAGACCTAGAAGCCAATGTGTGGATTATTTATTTTTTAGCTTGAAATAAATGCTAAGTGTCCACATATTATGAGTAGTTAAAAATTACCAGTTGAATAATTTATAGACTTAGCAGGGTTGCTGAGTTTCCAAAACTTTATTTTTATTTAAATTTGAGAGGACAAATCATGTCTGTGATCAAGATGACTGACCTGGAACTTGCAGGTAAACGCGTATTTATCCGTGCTGACCTAAACGTACCAGTAAAAGACGGTAAAGTAACTTCAGATGCACGTATCCTTGCATCTCTACCAACTATCAAACTTTGCCTAGAAGCTGGCGCAAAAGTTATGGTTACTTCTCACCTTGGTCGTCCTACTGAAGGCGAATACAACGAAGAGTTCTCTCTAGCTCCTGTAGTTAACTACCTAAACGACGCACTAGACTGCGAAGTTAAGCTAGCGAAAGATTACGTAAATGGTCTTGAGCTAAACGCTGGTGAACTAACTGTTCTTGAAAACGTTCGCTTTAACAAAGGCGAGAAGAAGAACGAAGAAGCACTCTCTAAGCAATACGCTGCACTATGTGACATCTTCGTGATGGACGCATTCGGTACAGCTCACCGTGCTCAAGCTTCTACTCACGGTGTTGGTACTTATGCTCCTGTAGCATGTGCTGGTCCTCTTCTAGCGGCTGAACTTGAAGCACTTGGTAAAGCAATGGACAACCCAGCTCGTCCACTAGTTGCTATTGTTGGTGGTTCTAAAGTTTCTACTAAGCTAACGGTTCTAGAGTCTCTATCTAAAATTGCTGACCAACTTGTTGTTGGTGGTGGTATTGCGAACACGTTCATCGCAGCTGAAGGTCACAATGTAGGTAAGTCTCTATACGAAAAAGACCTAGTTGAAACCGCTAAAAAGCTAATGAAAGAGTGTGCTATCCCAGTAGCAACTGACGTTGCATGTGCTAAAGCATTCGACGAAAACGCAGAAGCTGAAATTAAGCACGTTTCTGAAGTTCAAGACGACGACATGATCTTCGACCTTGGCCCAGACTCAACTGCTGCACTAGCTGAAATCATCGGTAACGCAAAAACTATCCTTTGGAACGGCCCTGTAGGCGTATTCGAATTCAAAAACTTCGAAGCGGGCACTGCTGGTATTTCTAAAGCAATCGCTGACTCTGAAGGTTTCTCAGTAGCAGGCGGTGGTGACACGTTAGCGGCTATCGATAAGTTCGGTATTAAAGCAGATGTTTCTTACATCTCTACTGGCGGCGGCGCTTTCCTTGAGTTCGTTGAAGGTAAAGTACTTCCTGCAGTTGCGATGCTTGAAGAGCGTGCAAAAGCGTAATAGATTTAGAAAGGCGAGATGTGAATCTCGCCTTTTAACGTTTGCGGCATATCACAGTTTTTTGCTAGAATGGCACAAGTTGTGAGCAAACGATTGCAAATTTTTAAACTTAAGTTTTTTATCTTAAAACGAATAGAATAATAGGACTATTTCCATGTCTAAGATCTTCGATTTTGTAAAACCTGGTGTGATTTCTGGCGATGACGTACAGAAAGTATTTGAAGTAGCAAAAGCAAACAAATTTGCTCTACCTGCAGTAAACGTAATCAACACTGATACTATCAATGCTGTTCTTGAAGCTGCTGCTAAAGCTAAAGCTCCAGTTGTTGTTCAGTTCTCTAACGGTGGTGCTGGTTTCTTCGCTGGTAAAGGCGTTAAACTTGAAGGTCAAGGCGCGCAAATTCTTGGTGCTGTAGCTGGTGCAAAATACGTTCACGCAGTAGCTGAATCTTACGGTGTTCCAGTTATTCTTCATACTGACCACGCAGCTAAGAAACTTCTTCCATGGATCGACGGTCTACTAGACGCTGGTGAAGAGTTCTTCGCACAAACTGGTAAGCCTCTATTCTCTTCTCACATGCTAGACCTTTCTGAAGAGTCTCTAGAAGAGAACATCGAAACATGTGCAGCTTACTTAGCTCGCATGGCTAAACTAAACATGACAATCGAGATTGAACTTGGTTGTACTGGTGGTGAAGAAGACGGCGTTGATAACTCTGATATGGACGCATCTGAGCTTTACACTTCTCCTGAAGATGTTGCATACGCATACGAGAAACTAAACGCAGTTAGCCCACGTTTCACTATCGCAGCTTCTTTCGGTAACGTACACGGTGTTTACCAAGCGGGTAACGTTGTACTTACTCCAACTATCCTGCGTGATTCTCAAGCATACTGTGCTGAGAAGTTTGGCATTGCAGCTGACGCTCTTAACTTCGTATTCCACGGTGGTTCTGGTTCTTCTGAAGCAGAAATCCAAGAGTCTATCGGCTACGGTGTTATCAAAATGAACATCGATACTGATACTCAGTGGGCTTCATGGGATGGCGTTCGTACATACGAAGCTGAGAACCGTGATTTCCTACAAGGTCAAATCGGTAACCCAACTGGCGAAGCTGCGCCAAACAAGAAGTACTACGATCCACGCGTATGGCTACGTGCTGGCCAGTCTTCAATGGTTACTCGTCTTGAGAAAGCATTTGCTGACCTTAACGCTGTAGACGTACTATAATTCTTTGAATTAAGTACTCTTTAAGTTTTAAAAGCCCGCTCATTGAGCGGGCTTTTTTATGTCTGATAAAAACTTGTATTAAATATGTGAAAAACCTAGCCTACGGTGAATAAATTTCGTAGTCTTTTAGTTATCGGTATTTGTGTTTATTGGTAAGTTTTATTAATTCAAAAACTTACATAAATATGGCTTTGCAATCTGTCAAAGATAGGATATCGTGCCGAAAAATTGAACTCGGTTCAGTTTATAAAAAGGACTTGGCTTTAATTTACTTTTAACACAATGACTTAACAGAAATAAAACTGTTTTTTGTCGTTGAGTAAGTTTGGCTTAAGGCAGTTTAGCTCATAGCATATTATATAGAGGATGCACATTATGGCTGATAGTTCGACAGCGATTGAGACTCCAATTGTGGATGGTTTGTCTCACGCAGAGCAGTGGTTAACAAATAATTCAGATTTATTTATCCAATACGGTGTAAATATTATCTCAGCACTGGTTATTCTATTTATTGGTAACCTGATTGTGAAAGCAGTAGCGAATAGTGTGTCTAAGGTTCTTCAGAAGAAGAAAATGGACAGAGCGGTTGTGGAGTTCGTCCACGGTTTAGTTCGATATTTATTATTTGTTATTGTTTTGATTGCTGCTCTTGGTCGCCTTGGTGTTCAAACGGCATCAGTGGTTGCTGTTATTGGTGCTGCTGGTTTAGCGGTAGGTCTAGCACTTCAAGGTTCATTGTCTAACTTTGCTGCGGGTGTACTTATCGTTGCATTCCGTCCATTCAAGTCTGGTGACTACGTAGAGATTGGTGGTGTGGCAGGTTCGGTTGATTCAATTCAAATCTTCCAAACGGTTTTAACAACGCCAGACAATAAGATGGTCGTAGTACCGAACGGTAGCGTTATTGGCAGCCCAATTACAAACTACTCACGTCATGATACGCGTCGTATTGATTTGATGATCGGTGTTTCTTACAACGCTGATCTTCAGAAGACAAAAGCGCTACTGACTAAAATCTGTGAATCAGATGAACGAGTACTGAAAGAACCTGGTGTTCAAGTTGGTGTTCATACACTGGCTGACTCTTCAGTCAACTTTGTTGTTCGTCCATGGGTTAACACGGCCGACTACTGGAATGTATATTTCGATCTGATGCAAGCAATCAAAGAAGGCTTGGATGACGAAGGTATCGAAATTCCGTTCCCACAAATGGATGTACACATGAATAAAGTAGAAGCTTAATTTCTAGTTAGTTTTTATAGCTATAAGCTTTTATAAGGAAAGGCGGATAACTTAGGTTATCCGCCTTTTTTGTTGGCTGCGTTTATTTTGAAGTCGGATTACCAGTATTGTTCAATCAATCCGTTGGCAAGTACAAGCGCAATGGCAAACATCATTGTCGCTACTGCAATATCGATGCCTTTCTTAACATGTGGTTTAGAGAGTGTTGGACCTAATTTCGCAGCACCTAATGACAAAGAATAAAACCATACGAATGAAGCTAAGATAGTGCCCATGGCAAAAGCAATTCTGTCACTACCTTCAAACTGCCCGCCAATTGAACCTAGGATAACCACGGTATCCAAGTAGAGATGCGGGTTTAATACTGTTACAGCCAATGCCCCTAAAACAACGGTACGCTTACCACGGGCCAGTATCTCACCTTGTGACTCGTCACTTGAGTGTGTTTTAAAAGCGCTGCGCAGCGACATCAGGCCATAGACTGTTAGAAAGGCAATACCGCCTAAGGTAACTGACGTTAGCAGTAATTCATTTTGCGACAGGATCGCTCCGCCACCAAAAATACCTAATGAGATAAACAGAGTATCGAGTAGGCTGCAAATCGTAGCGGCCGTTAAATGATGGTTGCGCTTTATCCCTTGATTTAGGACGTACGCATTTTGAGCGCCAATAGGGATTATCATACTTGCCCCTAGACCAAAACCTTGTAATAAAACCCAAAAATTCATTTTAACCTCCACTTATTTAACGATATTTACGAGCGATATGACGAAGATACCCTCGCCCTTTAAATAAGTATAATTAATGATTTTAATCTATTATTAGAGTTGCTAATGTGGTGGGTAGTCAGGTCAAAAAGGAAGTAAATTGATGCGTGGATTGGATTACAAATGGATAGAAGCACTGGATGCCGTGGTAAAACAACGCAGCTTTGAAAGAGCTGCTGAGCAGTTATATATTTCCCAATCGGCGGTGTCTCAGCGTATCAAGCAGCTCGAAAAATGGTTAGCTCAGCCAGCTCTGGTGAGAGAAAACCCGCCAAGACCAACACCAGCGGGAAAAAAACTGTTGGGTTTGTATCGTCGAGTGCGTTTACTAGAACATGAACTTGTCCCTGAGCTCATGAATGAAGAGGGCTCTCAGCCTTTATCGATCTCTGTAGCAACCAACGCTGATAGTTTAGCAACTTGGTTGCTACCGGCGTTATCTGATGTGATGAAGTCTCGCCAAGTTGAATTGAATCTTGTCATTCATGGCGAGTCGAGAACCATAGATAAGATCAAAAGCGGTGAGGTTGCCGGGGCGATCAGTTTAGAGTCTCAAGCTATTCCGGGTTGCAGTGCTGATTATCTTGGTAGGATGGATTATGTCTGTGTAGCTAGTCCTGATTTCCACGAGCGTTATTTTTCTGAGGGCGTAAATTATTCGACCCTGAGCAAAGCACCAGCTGTTTCATATGATCAATACGATGATCTGCATAAGAAGTTTTTACATGATCACTTTAACATGCCTAGAGATAGCGTGATCAATCATACGGTTGGTAGTTCTGAAGCCTTTGTTCGCTTAGCGTTGTCGGGCGTTGCTTACTGTTTGATCCCTCGATTACAGATTGTTGAGGAGCTTGAGTCCGGTGCGCTGATTGATATTACTCCTGGCTTCCTATTGTCTTACGGCATCTATTGGCATCATTGGCAACTAGAAAGCGGGGTACTGAAAGAGATATCTCAAGCGATATTGAATTATGCTCACAATCACTTACCTCAGTAAGCTGTTGGTTTTTGCAGCGTCAAAGTTGTGTTAGAAGTCCTATCACGGGATTGGTTATGTGACAAATTGCTCTATGATAAAAGGACATTTGTTCAGCATAGGTCTACCTAATGAAGTTTGTACCAAAGATGTTAGCAACGTCTCTTACTCTTACTGCAGCACTGAGTGCCGTGAGTTTTCCGTCATTGGCTAACTCACCATCTTTTCCGCATATCTCAACGACAGGCTATGGTGAAGTGATCGCAACACCAGATATGGCTACATTTTCTGTTAGAGTCGTGGAATCTACAATGACTGCTGAACAGGCTAAAAATACCGTTGATAAAGTGGTCACTGGGTTTCTCAACAAGTTGCATCAAGCTGGCGTAGATGAGGCAAGTGTCCACAGTTCGAACCTCTATTTGTCTCCTCAGTACCATTACCCTAAAGATGGTAAACCTGAGCTAGTGGGCTATAGAGCTTCACGTAATGTGACCGTTCAAGTAAATGAGTTAGCGAATCTAAATGAGTATATGGATATTGCTATCGGACAAGGTATTAACCAAATCGATAATATTCAGCTTCAAGTTCGCGACCAAGCTAAGTATCAAGAGCAAGCGCGCTTGGAAGCCATAAAGGATGCTCGATCGAAAGCTAAGTCATTAGCTGGCGGTTTTGAGCGTGAGTTAGGTGATGTCTGGCGCGTGGATTACAACGCACAATCTTCTCAGCCTGTATTGATGCGTTCAATGGCGATGGATGCGAGAACCGAGTCGAATTCTTATGAAGATTCAACGATCACCATTCGTGATCGAGTGAATGTGATCTACCAACTAGAAGAGTAGTGAACATACCTCTGGAAGGGATTAGATCATCATGATCTATTTACCTACAGTAGGCCAAATACTAAAAAGGCTCTCATTACGAGAGCCTTTTCTATTTTTACTTATGATCTAATTCGATGATTAGTGAAGTAGACGAGCACGAATTGTGCCTTCGATCTCTTTCAGTTTAAGCAGAGCTTCTTCTGAACGATTCGCTTCCACGTCGATAACCACATAACCCATATCTGCTGCAGTTTGTAAGTACTGACCTGCAATGTTAATCCCTTCCTCTGCGAAGATGGTGTTGATCTGAGTTAGGATGCCTGGGCGGTTTTCGTGAATGTGCAGCAGGCGAGAAGCACCTGTATGCAGTGGTAATGATACTTCTGGGAAGTTAACACTTGATAGCGTTGAGCCATTATCAGAGTATTTTGCAAGCTTACCTGCTACTTCAACACCGATGTTCTCTTGTGCTTCTTGAGTTGAACCACCCACGTGAGGCGTTAGGATCACGTTATCGAACTGCATCAATGGTGACTCAAATGGGTCAGCATTGGTTTTTGGCTCCGTTGGGAATACATCGATTGCTGCACCTGAAAGGTGACCAGAATCTAGAGCGCCGCACAGAGCTGGAATATCGACGACCGTGCCACGCGCTGCATTGATAAAGATTGAACCAGGCTTCATGCGTTCAAATTCTTCTTTGCCCATCATGTTCTTAGTTTCATTGGTCTCAGGAACGTGCAAAGAGATCACATCACATTTGTTGAGCAAATCAGTCATCGTATGAACTTGAGTTGCGTTACCCAGAGAAAGCTTGTTCTCGATATCGTAGAAGTAAACTCGCATACCAAGGTTCTCTGCAATAATACCCAACTGAGTACCAATATGACCGTAACCAATAATACCTAAACGCTTGCCACGAGCTTCGTTTGAGTTATCTGCACTCTTTTTCCAAATGCCACGGTGAGCAAGTGCGTTCTTTTCAGGAATACCACGTAATAGCAGTAGCACCTGACCAAGAACGAGCTCTGCAACACTTCGAGTGTTTGAAAACGGCGCGTTGAAAACAGGGATACCACGTTTTGCTGCCGCTTGAAGGTTTACTTGGTTAGTACCAATACAGAAACAGCCGACTGCAACTAGCTTTTCAGCAGCATCAATAACTTCTTGGGAGATGTTTGTGCGAGAACGGATACCAATGAAATGAGCATCTTTAACGGCTTCAAGAAGTTCATCTTCAGGTAGCGAGCCTTTATGGTACTCAATGTTTGTGTAACCAGCGGCTTGTAGAACTTCTACAGAAGAAGGGTGAAGACCTTCTAGAAGTAGAATCTTAATCTTTTCTTTTTCCAGTGAAACTTTAGCCATTGTTCTCGTCCTTAAAATGGAAAGGTTGGGCAAATGCGGCGCACGTGCTACAAAATGGCTGAAAGGGGAACAAATTCACCACTTTGTCAGGAGACAAACGTTTTCCCTGTGCGTCTTCTGAACAATAAAGTAACAAAAAAAAAATGTTTTGGGTAAGAAAATTACGGAATAAGACATAATTTTACAGGCAAAAAGCAAAAAAAACGGCGCCCTTGGGCACCGTATGTAATGAAGTAACAGAAAAACTCAATCTTCTATTATTTATTCTTCAATTTTTGCACCTTCAGGCGTGCCTGTGATAACCACATCGGCACCACGGTGAGCAAATAAACCAACCGTCACTACACCAGCGAGACTATTGATGATGTCTTCTAGCTGTTTTGGATTTTCGATAGCCATACCGTAAACATCTAAGATTACGTTACCGTTATCAGTGGTGCAGCCTTCGCGGTAAACTGGGTCACCACCAAGTTTTACCAGTTCACGAGCAACGTATGAGCGTGCCATAGGGATAACTTCAACAGGCAGTGGGAATTTACCCAACACATCAACTGCTTTCGTACCATCAACGATACAAATAAACTTGTCTGAGATAGCGGCAACGATTTTTTCACGGGTCAAAGCAGCACCACCGCCTTTGATCATATCGCGTGAACCGTTAATCTCATCTGCGCCATCAACATAGATGTCTAACTTGAACACGTCGTTGCATTCAAACACTTTGATTTCTAGCGCTTCTAGTTTTTCAGTAGAAGCGACAGAGCTTGAAACCGCACCTTTGATTTTGTCTTTCATTGTGCCAAGTGCGTCGATGAAGTGATTTACTGTTGAGCCAGTACCTACACCTACAATGCTGCCTTCTTCAACATATTGAAGTGCTGCCCAGCCAGCTGCTTTTTTCATTTCATCTTGAGTCATGCCATTCTCCTGAATAAGGTCGTGCGCTTTGAATTAATCGTTCGCGTATTGAAGTTAACGTTTGGATATTGGGTTAACGTTTGGATATCGAGGTTAACGTTTGGATATCGAGGTTAACGTTTGCGGCGCGATTATAGCGCTTTAATGGTTGCTTTCCCATTGCCAAGTCTTACTCGGAGTCACGATTTTAGGTAACGGAATGTCCCATTCTTCAGTTGGCAGTGTATCGACATGCTGGCAATCATGAGCCAAACCAATTGGCGTTGCGCCTTCGCCAGTCTCAAACCATCGAGCCAAAGTGCGATCGTAATAACCGCCGCCCATGCCTAAGCGATGACCTTGAGAGTCAAAGCCAACCAGTGGTGTGAGAATCAGGTCGAGTTGTTGACATGGTTTGACGAGCATTTGATTCAGCTGAGGTTCAACGATTCCGTACTTATTAAAAACAGTGGGTGTGGTTGGAGAGTAATGTAGAAACAGCAGATGTCCGGCAGAGAAGGGGTGCAATACCGGTAAATAAGTTTGTTTACCTTGCGCCCATAACCATTCGATCAGAGGTTGAGTATCGAGTTCACCATCAATAGAGATATAGAGTGCAATATGCTGAGCCAGCTGGATCTCTTTGAGTTGAGTGAACTGCTGGACTAAATCTAAACCGGATTGAGTTTGTTGGTCGCCAGATAAGGCATTACGTTTGATACGGATCTGTTTGCGAAATTCGCTGCGTGTGAGCGTCTTCATAAGAAGGGATACCCCAAAGTGCCGTTGAGAATAGATGGCCCTTGAACCAGCGAGTTCAAGGCGGATCAGCAATGATTACCGTAGGCTTCTCGGCGGACCGAGCATGCTCAATAGCACTCAAGTACTAACCCTTAGGGATTGCTTATCGGCTCGGGGACGTGAATCCTCTGACAAACACTCCAGGGTAAATTTTGTGTACGCTATTGCTGTCCGTGCTTAACTTTACTGAGGACATCTGAAAGTGATGTCGTGAGCTGTTCCATTCGCTCGGTCAGTGCGTTTTGTTCGTCGTTTGCTTCAAACTTCTTAGTTTGTAATTCGTAGCAAATATTCAGAGCTGCGATCGTTAGCAGCTTCACTTCATTGGTTACCTTAGTGCGTTCAGCCATCTCTTTCAATCGATTATCAAGATCGGCCGCCGCTGCAATCAATGACTCCTCTTGCCCTGGGGGACAATTCACTCGAGTCAGTTTTCCTAATATTTCAACGTCTACCGCTTGATTACTCATGATGGATGAACTCTTTTACGCGCTATTTTAAGGCTATTACACTTTATCATTTTTTGAGAAACAAAAAGTGCAAGTACCGATGAGGAAGCAATCTCCTCTGAGGGAGAAACTATAGGTAAACCGCTATTAAGATTCAAGCTTTTCAGAGTGACTGTTTGTAAATGAGAGCTTGAGCACACAGTAATTCAGCAAATTGAACAATTGGTAGTCAGTCATCCTTCAATTGCTTGGGATCGACGCTTACCAGAATTAGGGTGAAGTGGTACGATTATACTATCGATATAAAGAATAACTGAGCGAGCTATCTGATGAGCGAAACGACTTTACCTGACTACCTAACGGTTGCGACTGAACTTCAATCGGCAAGCCTAGCCGTAAACCCTGCTGAGATGCATGGTTTATTAACGGGTATGTTGAGCGGAGGCTTAAACCTGGCAGATAAAAGCTGGCAACCACTGATCTTTGATTACACCAATGAAGGTATGGGCTGGCCAGATCGCGCATTAACGCTTGCGGAAGCAACGCTAAAAGTAACGACCAGCGAAATCACAGGTTCAGGCATGGAACTGTCTATGTTGTTGCCTGACGAAGACGCAAGCGCAAGCTTGTTTGATCTTGCGGACGGTGTGTCTGATTGGATTAACCACTTTATTTCTGGCTTAGGCTTGGTTGGCGCTCAATTGAATAAAGCGTCTGACGGTACCAAAGAAGCTTTGGCTGATCTTGAAGAGATGGCAAAACTGGGTATCGATGAAGAAGATGATATGGAAGAGCAAGCGCAGCTTCTAGAGCACGTTATTGAACACGTAAAAGCGTGTGCACTAACCATTCATGCTGAATTCGGTGCACGCCCATCTGAAGATGCGGCTCCAACCATTCATTAATCCGCTTGTCGGTTTGAGGTTATGATGGCTCAGTATGATGTTGTAATTGCTGGTGGCGCAATGGCGGGGGCGACCTTAGCCCTTGCTCTTAATCACCTCAGTCAAGGTTCGCTGTCGATAGCGGTAGTAGAGCCTTATCAGGTTGATCATCAAGCTCACCCTGGTTTTGATTCTCGTTCGATTGCTTTGTCTTATGGCACGGTGCAGATCCTCGATTCTTTGCACCTTTGGCAATCTATCGCTCCGGTAGCGACCCCAATTAAAGATATCCACGTATCGGATAGAGGGCATGCCGGGATGACGGACATCTACAGTGAAGAGCTTGCTGTCGATGCGCTTGGCTATGTGGTGGAGTTGGCGGATGTCGGTCGAATCTATCAGCAAAAGCTTGAATCTGAAGCCGCAATTACGATGCTTTGCCCTGAATCTGTCAGTAAAGTGGTACGTGATGAATCGTTAACGACGATTGAGCTAACAAGTGGGCAAACAGTAACAACTAAGTTATTGGTTGCCGCTGACGGGGCTATCTCTACCTGTTGTCAGCAACTCAATATCTCATTGAGTGAACATGACTTTGAACAAGTTGCGGTGATTGCCAACATCGTGGCGAGTGAACCGCATCAAGGTCGAGCGTTTGAGCGTTTTACTCATCATGGGCCAGTCGCTCTATTGCCGATGAGTGGTAACCGTTTGTCTTTGGTTTGGTGTTTGTCTCCGGAGCAAGCGCAAAAAGTGATGACCCTAAACGACAACGAATTTCTTGAGCAACTGCAGAGTGACTTTGGTTGGCGACTAGGCCGATTAGAGAAAGTGGGTAAACGTGCGAGTTATCCATTGATTCTTCGTCATCGTCAGCAGAATATTTCTCATCGCTTTGCGATTGTAGGCAATGCCGCTCAAACGCTTCACCCTATTGCGGGACAAGGCTTTAACCTCGGTATTCGTGATGTCACTTCATTAGCTGAAGAGCTGTGTACTCAATTGGATGACGTGGGTCGTTATACTGGTCTTGTTAACTTTAGAAAGCGTAGAGAACAAGACAGAGAAACCACGATTACGCTGACATCAAGCTTAGTCCACCTGTTTTCAAACGATTTTTTGACCGCTCGTATTGGGCGTAATCTTGGGTTAGCTGTCATCGATAACCTCCCACCCCTTAAAGGTCCACTTTTGCGTCATACGCTTGGCCTAGTAGAAAGATAAGGTAGAAAAATAATGATGCAAAGTGTTGATATCGCCATTGTGGGCGGTGGCATGGTTGGCCTAGCGCTTGCGGCCGCTTTGAAAGACAGTGACTTAAGAGTTGCGGTGATTGAAGGCAAAGCACCTAGTGAAGGGCTTAGTGAATTACCCGATGTTCGAGTGTCGGCCCTGAGCCGTTCGAGTGAGGTTATTCTGCGTAATCTAGGCGCATGGCAAGGCATCGAACAAAGACGTTCTGCGCCCTATCAAGCGATGGAAGTGTGGGAACAAGACAGCTTTGCTCGCATTGAGTTTGACTCGACACGTTTGGCTCAGCCGAATCTCGGTCATATTGTTGAGAACCGTGTGATTCAACTCGCACTGCTTGATCAGGTTAAGAAGCAAGACAACGTTAGCCTATACATGCCTGCAACGTGCAAAACGATGGCGATTGGTGAAAGTGAAGCATGGTTAACGCTAGATAATGGCCAAGCACTGACAGCTAAATTGGTTGTTGGAGCTGATGGTGCAAACTCTTGGGTTCGCAAACAACAAGATATCCCATTAACACATTGGGATTACGGCCACAGCGCGATTGTCGCGAATATTAAGACCACAGAGCCGCACCACAGCGTTGCTCGTCAAATATTCACACCACAAGGGCCGTTGGCATTCCTGCCAATGCAGCCAACGAATATGAGTTCAATTGTTTGGTCGACTGAACCAAATCGTGCCGAGAAGCTTGTATCAATGTCAGATGCTGACTTTAATAAACAGCTAACAGCGGAGTTTGATGCAAAGTTAGGGTTGTGCGAGGTGGTTGGTGAACGTTTTGCATTCCCATTGCGTATGCGTTATGCGCGTGATTTTGCTGTAGAACGTGTTGCTCTAGTTGGTGATGCGGCGCATACCATTCACCCATTAGCTGGTCAGGGTGTGAACCTCGGTTTACTTGATGCAGCAAGCTTAGCGCAAGAGCTATTAACGCTATGGGCTGTTGGTGAGGATATTGGTACCAAGCGTAACCTTCGTGGCTATGAACGTTGGAGAAAAGCTGAGGCGGCCAAGATGATTGCTTCAATGCAGGGCTTTAAAGATCTGTTTGAAGGTGATAACCCAGCCAAGAAGTTGATTCGTGGTATCGGTATGAAGCTAGCTGGCCAATTACCTGGTGCGAAGGATGAGATCATGAAGCGAGCACTGGGTTTGTCAGGCAATCTTCCCGATCTAGCCAAGCGTTCAGTTATGCACCAATAGTCGTGAATCAATAATCACAAATCAATAGTCGCGCACGGGTGAGCCGTTGTTGATGGTTAGTAGCTGGATCTGATTGCCATTGGCTCAATCATGAACACGAAAAAAGGGTTGGCATTATGCCAACCCTTTTTGTTTTTAATTCTGTAGATAATCAGATCAGGCGTATGCGCAGCGCAGTTTCATGATTTCACTATTTATTTCTTTTACCGTTTGAAAGTGACGTCTTTCTGCTCGGTCTGGTAGCACGAGTTTACCGTTATCAAACTCAAATTTTCCTACGCCGTAAATGTAGATTCGTCCTTTGAAAAGTCGACTTACATGTTTAGCAATCATACTCGGTGTATAGCGCTTAAACAGTCTCATTTTAATTATCCTTATATTTACCTAGCCTGCATATTATAGAAAAACTCCGAGATAATAATTGTGATAAGCATGGAGTAATATGCAGTAGAGTTGACGTTAATTAGATATTTGTGCTGTTCTAAGCACTTTCTTCAGTAAATATCTATTTTTACGTGAGCTCCTCCCCAAAATAATACTGAGTAGTGAACTGCTGTGAACTTTCCTGTCCGGTATTAAGCAGTGATAATGTTACAAGTATAAGAATAGGCGGGATTTTTTTGTTTGTGTAATCAAATTGTAAATTTTTGACAAAAAAAAGCCCGTCTAAAACGGGCGAATAGTCACAGATGCATTACACAAAAGTGGATACTGATGTTACTCAGTGGATTCACTTGTACTGATTTGCCTAAAGGCTAGCCAGTGAATTTACAATAACGCAAATTCACTCTTGTGACTACTTATGCTTTTATTTTGATTAACTATTTACTATTTGTGTGTTTTTCTTATGACAAAGCTCACACTAAAAATGTATTCAATGAAAAAGCTTAATGAAGTTTGCGAACGATGACACGATCGAAAAGATCATCGACTGATGTCAGCAACGATTGGTGCGCAAAGGGCCATAAGATCATCGAGATTTAGTGCGACGCCAGCCATTCGATCGCCAGAGCTGATCGTCACGAAGACGTTGTTCTGCAGAGAAGGATCAAAAATGATCGGCATGTGTCTCTTCAGAGCAAGCGGTCCAACACATCCAGCCTTAAAGCCAGTGATAGCTTCAACATCTTTCAATGATACGCAGGTCATTCGACGGCAATTCAGTACCGAGCGTACTTTCTTAGGGTCGACAGAGCGATCACCAGCAGTACAGGCCAACGCATACTGGTTTCCCATATCCTTGAGCAGGATACACTTCACCATTTGAGAGGCGTCGATGCCTCGCTCTTGAGCTGTTTCTTCGATGCTGGTGGTTGGTTTACTTTGCATCAGCAGGCGATAGTTCACCTGCTGTTGATCCAGCCATTGTGTAATCAGTGTTTCCACGTGGTTACTCGTCGTCAAGGCTGTAAGGCAGTGGCAGGATATTCCATGTTTGATCAGGCTGCGCGGTCAGTCGAAGCTGAACGTCGTCATCAAGGTTGTTTGGTAGCACCATCAAACCAATCGCTCGATTATCAGAAAATTGATACACGTTTAATAGTCGTCCTGCGCCACGCCAGTTTTCGCCAACGCTACGTTCAAGTTCAATCGTATTCTCTAGAGACAGTACATCTGAAGTCGTTCCAGAAACAATGCGCATTTCACGCTTGTTCATGCCGCGGTACTTGGCACGAGCAACCGTTTCTTGACCTGTGTAGCAGCCTTTTGAAAAGCTGATACCGCCAATGGCTTGTAGGTTAAGAGCCTGAGGGATATGTTCGTTTTGCTCTACCTTCGATAGGCTAGGCTGAGCATCAAGAATTTCATGATACTGCCAAAGCGCTTCCGATACTTTTTCAGCTGAGCTGCTTGATACCAAAGCCTCTGCTGCTTCTTGCGTAACAAGTAGAGCCCAACGGTTGTCAGATACCTGAACGGCTGTACCACCAGAGATAGTACGCACTTTTCCTTGACCCTCTGCAATCGAATCAACGTATTGGTTCGCTAAAGTGCCCATGATTCCGATAACCACGTCAGACGTCTGCTCGATATCAATTTTAGAGAATACAGCGTATTTCTTGATTTCAACTAACTCGACTTCAATCGCAGATTTAGGCTGCATAAGTGCGTAGCCGCCGTTGTGGTGGAACAAGCGAAAGATACTCCATACCTTTCCTTTTGCATCACAATGCGCGCCTAATGTGGATTCATCTTTAGGAAGAGTGACGACATCGCATGTTACTTGACCTTGTAAGTACGATTTTTTGTCATCGCCTATCATGGTAATGGCACTCCAATCAGAAACGTGAGTCATCATCAGTTCTGGAAGTGAATCATTTTGTGTGTGAGCGAGCGGCTGAAATGTGTTTTTCCAATCCATTTTATCTTTCCTAAGAATTTTATTTGGCTCTATGTTAATCCGGTTCTGTTTCTTTGTCAGCCTAGGTTTTTTTGTGAGCTTAGATAGGGACTGTGACTCACATAGTAGTTGCAGAGCGTGTGACTTGTTACACTCCGAGAAAGAAAAATTATAGGTGAGGATAGCCAATGTACACTGCAGAGCAGAAAGCACGAATTAAATGGGGTTGCCGTCGCGGCATGTTAGAACTTGATGTTGTTATCATGCCATTTTTTGAAGAGTGTTTTGATTCGTTACAAGATCAGGAACAGCGCGAGTTTGTTTCTCTACTTGAGTGTGATGACCCAGATTTGTTTACTTGGGTGATGGGACATGGGCGCAGTGAAAATCTAGGCCATGCTTCAATGGTTGATAAAATTGTCGCGCATAACCTCAGCAAGGTTCGTTAAGCTTCAGCTTAACCCTTCATATTTCGCATTATTTGCAAAAGGCACTGTTTTCGGGTGCCTTTTGTTTGTCACTGTCTTTTCTTCCATTCCTCTCGTCGTTGCTCTCTATTGTTTATCCTTAATCATTAACTTATTTATAACGAATCACGTAATTCTGAACAGTGCTCAAGGGCGTTTTGATTATAAAGAAGATGGTGAAATTCGACTGAATGACCAACATTATATTCTAAAGTCGGTTGATAAGATCTGGGCGCAGTTTTTCATTAAGCTGAAGTTTGAGTGCGGGCATTCGGTATTAATATGGCGAGACAGTTGTCATGATCGTGAATATCGCCATTTTCTGGCAAACTTACAACGAGAACGATAGACAAAGAAAAAGGAGCACTTGGCTCCTTTTCATTTGATTGCTCTTAACTAAATAGTTAAATCTAAGTAGCTAAGGCTAAGTGACTATAACTGGTCTTTCTCTGGTGTAAGAATCGTTGGACCACTGTCTTTAGCAAGCTCAGGGTAATCCAACGTGTAATGTAGGCCACGGCTCTCTTTACGTTGCATCGCACAACGAACCATCAACTCAGCGACTTGCAATAAGTTACGCAGCTCAAGCAGGTTATTGGAAACCTTAAAGTAGCTGTAGTACTCATGAGTTTCTTGTTGCAGCATCTGAATACGGCGCATTGCACGCTCTAGCCGTTTGTCTGTTCGAACAATCCCCATGTAATCCCACATGAACAGGCGTAGTTCGTGCCAGTTGTGTTGAATGATGACTTCTTCATCACTGTTGGTAACTTGGCTTTCATCCCAAGCAGGCAGTTCTGAGCACAGTTGAGGTTGGTCTATGTTCTCTACGATATCTTTTGCCGCAGCCCAAGCATAAACAACACATTCAAGCAGTGAGTTTGACGCCATGCGGTTCGCACCATGTAAGCCGGTGTAACTCACTTCGCCAATCGCATACAGATTCGTTAGATCGGTTTGACCTTGCTTATTGACCATGACACCACCACAAGTGTAGTGAGCGGCTGGTACGATAGGGATCGGCTCTTTGGTCATATCAATCCCCAAATCCATCAAGCGAGTATGGATCATTGGGAAGTGCGTCGTGATGAATTCTTCAGGTTTGTGGCTGATATCGACATACATACAGTCTGCACCCAAACGCTTCATTTCGAAGTCAATCGCACGAGCAACCACATCACGTGGAGCCAGTTCACCGCGCTCATCGAAGTCCTTCATGAAACGAGAACCATCTGGACGGCGTAGGTATGCACCTTCGCCACGTAAGGCTTCCGTTAGCAAGAAGTTGCGTGCTTCTGGGTGGAACAGACATGTTGGGTGGAACTGGTTGAATTCAAGGTTTGCGACACGACAACCCGCACGCCAAGCAATAGCAATACCATCGCCTGAAGAGACATCTGGGTTTGATGTGTATTGATAAACCTTTGAAGCGCCGCCAGTTGCAAGTACAACAAATTTAGCGCGCACGGTTTCAACGTGCTCTTGGTTGCGGTTCCAAATGTAGGCACCAATAACCTTGTCTTTCGAACCACCAATTTTATCTTCAGTGATCAAATCAAGGGCATTATGGCGCTCGAAGATCTCGATGTTTGGGTGATTGTTGACGTTATCTTGCAGTGAGGTTTGCATTGCCATGCCAGTGGCATCGGCAGCGTGCAAGATTCTGCGGTGGCTGTGTCCACCTTCACGAGTGAGGTGATATTTTGGTTGGCCTTCGGTGCTGTTCTCATCTTTATCAAATGGAACGCCGCCATCAATCAGCCATTGCACGCACTCTTTTGCATTTTCAGCAATGAATTGAACGGTATCTTCTTCACATAACCCGGCCCCAGCAATTTGAGTATCTTCTACATGAGACTCAATACTGTCCGACTCATCGAACACCGCGGCGATACCACCTTGTGCGTAATACGTCGATCCTTCGCTGCGTGGTCCTTTGCTCAATACAATTACTTTTGCATGTTCAGCTACACGTAAGGCTAATGACAAGCCTGCCGCACCACTTCCTACCACTAATACATCACACTGATGTTCACGGTTTGCGTTCATAAAACTTATTCAATCCCGGGCTATAGTCGAGTTGTCCACTCTCAATTGACCTTGTCTTGTTTTAGGAGTTGCGGTAAGACTGTTATAATCTCCCGAGTCATCCTAAAACGTTACGCAGAATCAAGATATAGACAGCTATCTAGAAATATTTAATTGCTCAATACCATTGCTTTTGCTCAAGTTTCCCCAAATTGATAGGGATAACTATTTTTATTACATCACATTGTGAAACAATAATGGCAAATAATTTTAAGAAAGTTGGAACTTTCAGTATTTGGCTTAGTCACAATAGTGCTCTTGTAGACGGTGGTGTCAATACTACATTTCGCATAATTAGTACCCATATCTGCGAAGGTAAGGGCTATAACAATAGGAGTACCCGCTCGAATGAACGAGCAGCTAACCGATCAAGTGTTGATTGAGCGAGTTCAGAGTGGAGATAAGCAGGCATTTAACTTATTAGTGGTTAAGTATCAAAACAAAGTCTGTAATCTTATCTCTCGATACGTGAATAATTCCGGTGATGTACCTGATGTAGCACAAGAAGCTTTTATTAAAGCTTACCGCGCGATACCTAACTTTCGTGGCGAGAGTGCCTTCTATACATGGTTGTACCGAATTGCCGTGAACACCGCTAAAAATCATATCGTTGCCCAAAGCCGTAGGCCGCCAGCAACAGATGTAGATGCAGAAGATGCAGAATATTACGAAACAGGCAGCGCGTTAAAAGAAATATCGAACCCTGAGAACTTAACGCTGTCAAACGAATTGAAACAAGTCGTTTTTGGAGCGATTGAAGCGCTACCGGAAGACTTAAAAACTGCAATGACGTTGCGTGAGCTCGAAGGTTTGAGCTACGAAGAGATTGCAGAAGTAATGGATTGCCCTGTAGGAACCGTACGTTCGCGTATTTTCCGAGCTCGTGAAGCGGTGGAAAAGAAAATTAAGCCTCTTTTGCAACGCTAGAACTTGTAATAATTATGGTGAAAATAATGGCTGATAAAGAAAAGCTTTCGGCACTCATGGATGGTGAAACGATCGATAAAGCTCTCATTGTAGATCTCGAATCTGATCAAGAAAGCATGGATACCTGGCAGAGTTACCATCTAATTGGTGATGTTATGCGTGGGGATGCGCCAGAAACTCCAGAGTGGAACATTGCTAACAGTGTAGCGGCAGCGCTTGATAATGAGCCTGCACATAGTGCAATGCCGAATCTGCACCAAGTGCATGTTGAACCAACTGTTGCTCCAATTGAAGAGCAACCTAAACCTCAGCAAGCGAAGCGTCAGCTTCCAGCGTGGTTACAACAGTTTGGACAAGTTGCCGTGGCAGCGTGTGTCTCACTAGTCGTTGTACTAGGTGTTCAACAATATGGTGGCAGCGACCCTGCTGCGCCAGAGCAGTTACCTGTACTACAAACGATTCCATTTGCGGGTTCTGCTGAACCAGTAAGCTTGACGCGTGACTCTGTTGAGAAGCCGGCATCTGAAGCTAACTTGCAAGAGCAGCGCAAACGCGTTCATGCAATGCTAGAAGATTATGAGCTGCAGCTAAGATTAAACAGTGATGCATCGCCAATGCAAGATGCACATCTAGAATCGGACATTGAATGAAGAAAATCCTGGTCAGTGCACTGACACTGTTCAGCTTGATGTCTCCAACAGCCTTTGCAGAGGAAATTACTGCAAAGGCGTTGTTACATCAAATGAACGAGGCCAGTCAGCATCTAAATTACGAACTTTCCTATATCTTGATAAAGAAGAGCAGTATTGAACCTCTTGTTTATCGCCATGCGGTTAACGACGACCAACAACTTGCTCACCTTGTTTACTTAAGCGGCCCTGTCCGTGAAGTCATTCGACGTGGTAACGAAGTTAGCTACATTGAACCGGGTACAGAGCCATTTACGATTCAGTCTGGCAGCATGGTTGCGCCTGTCATTCCGATGATCAACAGAGATATCGATTCTCTTAGCGAGTACTACGATTTTGTTAAGGTCGGGCGTGCGCGTGAAGCGGGTACGACAACACAAGTGTTACGAGTGGTGCCAAAAGATGGCCTTCGATACTCTTACGTTGTCTGGGTCGATGAAAAAACGAGCCTTCCATTGCGTGCCGATCTTCTTGATCGTGATGGCGAAGTCCTTGAACAATACCGCACAATATCTTACGTGGTGAATGACAAGATTGCCGAGGCTATGGGGGGCTTAAATCAAGCTCAACTGCCGAAGGTTTTGTCACTACCTGAAGGTCTTGTGAGCGAAACTAACTGGCAAGCGTCTTGGATTCCTGAAGGGTTTAAGTCGAAAGAGCTCAGTCGCTATCAGATGGCGACGACCGATAAAATGGTCGAAAGTCAGCTTTTCAGTGATGGATTATTTAGCTTTTCGGTATATATAGCCGATAAAGATGAGCATTCATTGAAGGGGCAATTGGTTCGTCAGGGGCGCAGAACCTTACATAGCTTAGTGGTTGGCGACAAAGAAATATCTGTGGTTGGAGATATTCCTCCAGCAACGGCCAAGCGTATTGCCCAATCTGTAAAGTTCAATAAACAGGCGTCAGCGCAATGATGACCGCGCTGGCTACTGTTAGCTCAGTTGAACAAAAAGGTAAGCAATATTTTGTTCAACTGAGCTGCGAACAACAAACCAGTTGTAGCAGTTGTTCTTCTCAAAAAAGCTGCGGCACCGGTATTGTTACCAAAGCTGTTGGCAATAAATCTTTGTTTTGGCAGTTGAAAACTCTAAGCCTTGTTAAAGCCGGGCAAATTGTAGAAATCGGCTTCCCAGAAAAAAGCCTGCTTCAGTCCGCGGCTATCGTTTATCTTATCCCACTTTTCATGCTGATGATTGGTGCTGGTTTTGGACAACTATTGTTACAACCCTTACTCCAAGGGGGCGAGGGGATAGTGATACTCAGTGCTGCTCTATTTACCGCTGGTGGTATTGCCCTAGCGAAGCGGTTAGCCAAACCAATGGAAGACAAATCCAAGCAAGAAGTCGTCTTGATTCGAATCCTAGGTGAGCCTCTCGTCTAATTTATGATGCGTCTTGCACTTAAATTCGGTAGAATCTGCCAACTTGATTGAAATGCCGCCACCAATGCTGAATACAGATTGGAAACACAGCGGCTTTCTTATTATCCCTATTCAAAGAGTTTAGTCACACCAAGCCTATGAAGCACATTCGTAATTTTTCGATTATCGCCCACATCGACCACGGTAAGTCGACCCTTTCTGACCGCTTAATCCAAGTTTGTGGAGGATTAAGTGAACGTGAGATGGCAGCTCAAGTCCTCGATTCTATGGATATAGAACGCGAGCGTGGTATTACAATTAAAGCGCAAAGTGTGACTTTAGATTATACAGCGAAAGATGGTGAAACTTACCAACTAAACTTTATCGATACCCCTGGACACGTAGATTTCTCTTACGAAGTCTCTCGCTCTCTAGCCGCTTGTGAAGGCGCACTACTTGTAGTGGATGCTGGCCAGGGTGTTGAAGCACAAACTCTAGCTAACTGTTACACCGCTATTGAAATGGAACTGGAAGTAGTGCCAATCTTGAACAAGATTGACCTACCAGCTGCTGAACCAGATCGTGTTGCTGAAGAGATCGAAGAGATCGTTGGCATTGATGCGATGGAAGCGACTCGTTGTTCTGCGAAAACAGGTTTAGGTGTTGATGATGTTCTTGAGAACATCGTAACGGCTATCCCGCCACCGGAAGGTGATCCAGAAGCGCCTCTACAAGCACTGATCATTGACTCTTGGTTCGACAACTATCTCGGTGTTGTTTCTTTGGTTCGTATTAAAAACGGTAAGCTGAAGAAGAACGATAAGATTAAAGTTATGTCGACAGACCAAGTTTGGGGGGTTGACCGTCTAGGTATCTTCACACCTAAACAAATCGACACCACTGAGCTAAATACTGGCGAAGTTGGTTGGGTTGTTTGTGGTATTAAAGACATCCTTGGCGCACCAGTTGGTGATACGTTGACGCTTGCGAAAGGTGGTAGCACAGAACGTCTACCTGGTTTCCAAAAAGTGAAGCCTCAGGTATACGCGGGTCTATTCCCAGTATCGTCTGATGATTACGAAAACTTCCGTGATGCACTAGGCAAATTAAGCCTGAACGATGCTTCACTGTTTTACGAACCAGAAAGCTCGGCTGCACTTGGTTTTGGTTTCCGTTGTGGCTTCTTGGGTATGCTCCACATGGAGATCATCCAAGAACGTTTAGAACGTGAATACGACCTAGACCTAATTACGACGGCACCAACAGTAGTTTACGAAGTTGTAAAAACTGATGGCGCCATCCTTTATGTTGATAGCCCAGCAAAACTGCCAGCGACTAATGATGTAGAAGAGATTCGTGAGCCTATCGCTCGTTGTAATATTCTTGTGCCTTCAGATTACCTAGGTAACGTAATCACACTATGTGTTGAGAAGCGTGGCGTACAAGTCGACATGGTTTACCACGGTAACCAAGTTGCTGTGACTTATGACCTTCCTATGGCAGAAGTGGTTCTAGATTTCTTTGACCGCTTGAAATCAACATCTCGTGGCTACGCGTCACTGGATTACAATTTCCAACGCTTTGAAATGTCGAGCATGGTTCGTGTTGACGTATTGCTAAATGGCGAAACGGTTGATGCACTTGCGATCATCACGCATAAAGATATTGCACAGTCTCGTGGTCGTCTACTGGTTGAGAAAATGAAAGAGTTCATTCCTCGTCAGATGTTTGATATCGCGATTCAAGCTGCGATTGGTAACCACATTATTGCTCGTTCTACAGTGAAACAACTACGTAAGAACGTAATCGCAAAATGTTACGGTGGTGATATCAGTCGTAAGAAGAAACTTCTTAAGAAACAAAAAGAAGGTAAGAAGCGTATGAAGCAGATTGGTAACGTTGAACTGCCTCAAGAAGCATTCTTAGCGATTCTTCATGTTGGTAAAGACTAACTTTATCCAGCATTAAACGAATAATTGAAAGTGGAAGAGTAGCTCGCTATTCTTTCACTTTCGTTATTTTTAAAGAAATGAAATTTAAGGGATATCAATGGCTAATACATTTTCGCTTATTTTAGTGATCGTAACTCTAGTGACCGGCATTGTATGGGCGTTGGAAAAGTTTGTGTGGGCTAAGAAACGCCAGCAAAAACTGGCTGACGTTGAAGCACAATCGAATGGCCTAGACGCTGAAACCAGCGCTAAAGTTACGGCTCAGCCTTGGTGGGTTGAGAACAGTGTGTCCATTTTCCCGGTAATTGCATTTGTTTTGGTTTTGCGTTCATTTATTTATGAACCGTTTCAAATTCCTTCTGGCTCGATGATGCCAACCCTCTTGGTTGGTGATTTTATCTTGGTAGAAAAGTATGCGTACGGCCTAAAAGACCCAGTATGGCGCACTCAATTGGTAGAAACAGGCAAGCCAGAACGTGGTGACTCAATTGTATTTAAGTATCCACCTCAGCCGAATATTGACTACATCAAACGTGTTGTTGGTATGCCGGGCGATACTATTCGCTACAGCAGCCGTAAAGAGGTCTGCATTCAAGCGAAAGGTGCTAGCAGCTGTGAACCAGTGAAACTAAGTAACGTTGAAGAAAGCCAATTTATTCAAGATGGTGTCCCCCTGATTCAGCTGAATGAACAGCTTGGAGACGTGGAGCACCAGATTTTAGTTAACCCATTACGCCGTGATCGTGTACAAGCATATCAGCCTCGTAATGGTGTTAATGAGTGGGTCGTTCCAGAGGGCCAGTATTTTGTGATGGGTGATAACCGTGACAACAGTGCTGATAGCCGATACTGGGGCTTTGTCCCTGAAGCAAACCTTGTTGGTAAGGCCGTTGCTATTTGGATTAGCTTCGAATTTGAACGTGGTTCAGACAGTGTACTTCCAACATGGATTCCTACTGGTGTGCGTTTTAATCGCATCGGTGGGATTCATTAATCGATCACATAACACATCGAGAGAGCATGAATTCTCCAATTGATAAACTAGAGAGAAAGATTGGCTATCAGTTCAATGATGCCGATCTTCTCCATTTGGCGCTGACTCACCGCAGCGCCGCAGGTAAACATAACGAACGTCTTGAGTTTCTGGGCGATTCAATTTTAAGTTTTGTTATCGCTGATGATCTTTTCCATCGTTTTCCTAAGGTAAACGAAGGCGATATGAGCCGCATGCGTGCAACATTAGTGCGTGGTCATACGTTGGCAGAACTAGGTCGTGAATTCGAACTAGGAGATTACTTAAAATTAGGTCCAGGTGAGTTGAAGAGTGGCGGTTTCCGTCGTGATTCTATTCTAGCGGATGCTGTTGAAGCTATTATCGGTGCTGTCTATTTAGATAGTGATACTGAGGTAGTTCGCGGCATTATTTTAAGCTGGTACAAATCTCGCCTAGATGCTATTCAGCCTGGAGTATCTCAAAAAGATCCGAAAACTCGTCTACAAGAGTTTTTACAAGGTCGAAGAAATCCTCTACCTGTCTACACAGTGACTAATATTAAAGGTGAAGCACACAACCAAGAGTTTACGGTTGAGTGTGAAGTGGCAGGTGTGGATAAACCTGTTATCGGTAAAGGCACTAGCCGCCGCAAGGCAGAACAAGCGGCTGCTGAAACAGCATTAGAGCAACTAAGCAATGTCTGATAACAACCAAGATTTCGATATCGATGCATTCTTTTCATCTGATAGCAAAAAAACGGGCCTACCGGAAAACCAACACTGTGGCTTTATCGCTATTGTCGGTCGCCCAAATGTAGGTAAGTCGACGCTTCTGAACCATATTCTGGGCCAGAAGATTTCTATTACATCACGTAAACCTCAGACGACACGTCACCGTATTATGGGCGTAGAAACTGAAGGTGATTACCAAGCGATCTACGTTGATACTCCTGGACTTCACATCGAAGAAAAGCGTGCAATCAACCGTTTGATGAACCGTGCGGCGAACAGCTCACTGAGCGACGTGAACCTAGTGTTTTTCCTTGTTGACGGTACTCATTGGACTGACGACGATGAAATGGTACTGAACAAGCTGAGAAAAACAGATTTCCCAGTCGTACTTTGTATTAACAAGGTAGACAACGTTCAAGACCGTACCGATGTGATGCAACATATGATGGAAGTGTCTAAGAAGATGGACTTCCTTGATGTTGTACCTATTTCGGCGAAGCAAGGTAAGAATATCGATGTACTGCGTAAGCATGTTCGTAATTGTTTACCGAAAGCGACGCACCACTTCCCTGAAGAGTACGTAACGGATCGTTCACAGCGTTTTATGGCGTCTGAAATCATCCGTGAAAAACTGATGCGATTCACAGGCGAAGAGCTACCATACTCAGTAACGGTTGAAATTGAGCGTTTTGATTACAACCCAGATAACGATGGCTTCCATATCAATGCCCTGATTCTTGTTGAACGTACAGGTCAGAAGAAGATGGTTATTGGTAAAGCGGGCGAGAAGATCAAAACGATTGGTCGTGAAGCTCGTCTCGATATGGAAGAACTATTCGGTCGTAAGGTTTACCTAGAGACTTGGGTTAAAGTTAAGTCTGGTTGGGCTGATGATGAGCGTGCACTTCGCTCACTAGGTTACATTGACGATCTATAATATAGATTGAGTATCACTTTCTTCGATGAGAAAGTTGAACTGACCATAAATTCAAGAGAGAGTGCGAACTCTCTCTTTTTGTATCTGTAAGAAGGGTAAGTGATTGAGCGAAGGGTTACAGCGATGCTTTGTGTTACACCGTCGACCATACAGTGAGACGAGCCTGATTCTGGACGTCTTCAGTGAAGAGTATGGTCGGGTGACGTTGATGTCTAAAGGTGCTCGGAGTAAGCGTTCTAATTTGAAAGGTGCATTGCAACCTTTTACGCCGCTGCTACTTAAGTGGTCAGGCAACGGTTCAATGAAAACTTTACGCCAAGCTGAGCCAATTAGCTTGGGGCTTCCTCTTGCCGGTATCAACTTGTATTCAGCAATGTATGTCAATGAGTTGGTTGGGCGAGTGTTGATGGCCGAAGTGGCTATGCCCGCATTTTTTCACGACTATCTTTATGCTTTAACAGAACTGGCTCATAATGAGAACCCAGAGCCAGCGCTACGTCGTTTTGAGCTGGCTCTACTTTCAGCTATGGGGTATGGCGTCGACTTTTTACACTGCGCGGGTACCGGTGAACCGATTGATCCGAATATGACCTATCGCTATCGAGAGCAGAAAGGTTTCATCGCTTCGATACGTAGAGATAACCTGACATTCATGGGTGATGAACTTATCGCAATCAGCGAACGTAGGTTTGTCACTAAAGAGCAGTTAAAAGCGGCAAAACGCTTTACACGCATAGCCTTAAAGCCGTATCTTGGCGGCAAACCATTAAAAAGTAGAGAGCTATTTATGCCAACAATAGCCCTCTCTAGAGCACGGAGTATTGGAAAATGAGCTCAATTCTTTTAGGCGTTAATATCGATCATATTGCAACTCTACGTAATGCACGTGGTACTAAATACCCAGATCCAGTACACGCAGCCGAAATTGCTGAACGTGCGGGTGCTGACGGTATTACCATTCACTTACGTGAAGATCGTCGCCATATCGTAGATCGCGATGTACGCATTCTTGCTGAAACTATCCAGACTCGCATGAACTTAGAGATGGCGGTTACGGATGAGATGGTTCAAATCGCACTCGATACTAACCCTGAGTTTGTTTGTCTGGTTCCAGAAAAGCGTGAAGAGCTAACCACAGAAGGTGGCTTGGATGTTGTGGGTCAACTAGAGAAAATCAAAGCAGCGACAGAAAAACTGTCTGCAGCGGGTATTAAAGTATCTCTGTTCATCGATGCGGATCGCGAGCAAATCGACGCGGCAAAAGCGTGTGGCGCACCTTTCATTGAGCTGCACACTGGCCATTACGCCGATGCTGAAACAGAAGAAGATCAGCAAGATGAACTGAAAAAGATTGCTGCAGGCGCAAGCTATGCAAACGATCTTGGTATTACCGTCAATGCTGGTCATGGTCTGACTTACCATAACGTAGCGCCGATTGCGGCTCTTCCAGAGATTTATGAGCTGAACATCGGTCACTCGATCATGGGACGTGCAGTCTTTGATGGTTTGAACAAAGCGGTTGCAGACATGAAAGCCGTTATGGAAACAGCACGCAACAACGCTTAATGCTTAATGTTGTAAGTAATAAGTAATAAGTAATAAGCGATAAGCGATAAGTGGTTAGTCATTGAGTTTATAAATAGAAGTTTGGTAATAGGGGTAACATGGCTGTTGTTGGATTAGGTACAGATATCGCAGAAATAGAACGTGTCGAGAAGGCACTGTCGCGAAGTGGCGATGCTTTTGCGCAGCGTATTTTGACGGATTCTGAGTTTGAAGTGTTTCAACAACTAAAGCAAAAAGGGCGTTACCTTGCAAAGCGTTTTGCTGCTAAAGAAGCAGCGTCTAAAGCGCTAGGTACGGGGATTGCTCTTGGTGTTACCTTTCACGACTTCGAGATTTCCAATGATGAGCATGGTAAGCCTGTATTACGCTTACATAAGAAAGCTCGTGAAATCGCGGAGGCGAGTGGAACCAAGTCGATTCACCTGACTATCTCAGATGAGCGGCACTATGCCGTGGCAACGGTGTTACTCGAGTCATAAATAGATTACCGCCAATCTCAATCTAGTTTGAATTCAGCACTAGACAAAAAAAGCAGAGCTCATGAGCTCTGCTTTTTATTGGTCTGCATTTAAGGCTTCAGTCTTTATTGTTTCGGCTGATGCTATCTCTTGGCCGGTTTCAAGTAGTGAATCGCGGTTGCTTGAACCTTATCTAATTCATCCTGAAGCTCAAAAAGCTCCGGTTCAATATCTTCAACTGAAGTTCCAGAACGTAACTCTTTCTCTATCGTTGCACAAACCGATTTTAGCCTTGGTACGCCGCTGTATGAGCTGCTGCCATGCATTTTATGGATGATGTGTGTCAATTGTTCAACAGAGTAATCACTGTCTTCAATCGCTTTGTCGGCGGCCTCATAAACCTCAGGAATGAAGTCCACTAGCATTTGTAACATATCTCGTGCGAGATCTTCTTTGTTGGCTGCCTGCTTCATTGCTGCTTGCCAATCAATGATGATGTTTTTGTGTTCGTTAGCTTCTGTTTCTGATACTTGGCTATTGTCCACCTCGGTGGAAACTGCTGGGTGGTCAGGGTCTATTTTTTCGATGTGATCAACTTCTGACGTTGGGTTCCAATGAATGAGTACTTGTTGTAAAACATGTTCTTCAATTGGTTTGGTGAGATAGTCATCCATACCGGCTGCAAGTAGTCGATCACGTTCGCCCACCATGGCATGAGCTGTCACTGCAATGATCGGTGTATTCGCATTGTTAGCCAGCTTCTTGATGTTCTGACAAGCGGTCACACCATCCATCTGTGGCATTTGGATATCCATGAAAATGATATCAAATGGTGTTTCTTTTGCCTTATCGATGGCCTTTTGACCGCTGGTGCAACTGATGACTGTTTCTACGCGTTCTTTCAGTAGTGCGGTAATTAATTTTAGGTTGGCAGGGTTGTCATCAACGGCTAATACGGTGAGCGGCAACTTATCTTCCGAGTGCGTTTCAATGGCAGGAGCAATCAAGGTTGGCGCTTGATTCGATATGAGAGTTTGCAACAGTTTCTTACGAGAGAGGGGTTTGGTAATGCATTGAACATCCACCTCTTTCATCAGTTGCTCTCCTAGCGCTAATTCGGTACTTGGCGTACCAATAATCACATTCTGAGCTATTTTCTTCGCACCAATAGCCCAACCACTCACTGTGTCAAATTGATACTCTTGGTTCGCGGCTAGGTTGAGTAGAACGTAGTCATACGAGGTAGACTCGTCAGGCATAACCGAACGATAAGTGACCACCAAGCCTTCTTGGGTTAAGATTTGTTGAGTAATCGACGCCGCTTGCATGTTTGGTTCGATAAGCAGCAGCTGCTTGTCTTGCAAACACTGAGTCTCAATCAGCTCAGTCATCGGCATATCAGTGGTAGAAAGCCTTAACGTAAACCAGAACGTCGAACCTTGGTGTAGGCGACTGGTTAGACTGATCTCTCCACCCATTTGGCTCACCAATTTCTGGGTAATGACCAGACCTAAGCCTGTACCGCCATAACGACGAGAGATGCTCGCATCCGCTTGACTGAAGGCTTGGAATAATTGAGCTTGTTGACGTTCAGAAATACCAATCCCCGTGTCTCGAACCATGAACTGTAATTCAATACTGTCTTCGGTTTGTGAGCGTAGCTCGACGCTGATATCGATGTTGCCACGCTCAGTGAATTTGATTGAGTTACCTACAAGGTTAGTCAATATTTGCTGGATACGTAGTGGGTCACCAACAACACCTGGCGGTACTTTAGGATCAATTTTAAGGGTTAACTCTAAGCCTTTTTCATGAGCATTGGTTGCTTGAAGATTGACGACCTCTTCAAGGCTTCCTTGGAACTCAAATGGGATGTTTTCTAAGGCTAGTTTGCCCGCTTCGAGTTTGGAAAAATCCAAGATATCATTAATGATGCTAAGTAGATTGTTCGCGGATCGTTCAATGGTTTGCAGATAGTCGGTTTGGCTGTTCGATAGGTGGGTTTTGAGCATTTGGCGAGTAAAGCCAATTACACCGTTGAGTGGTGTTCTCAATTCGTGAGACATATTTGCCAAAAATTCAGACTTAACACGAGCGGCTTCTTGGGCGCGTTTTTTCGCGATATCTAACTCAACGTTTTGAATCTCTAGCTGTTCAAGGGTTTCACGCAGATCGGAGGTTGCTTGGTCGATACTGTGCTGCATCTCGACGTGATATTCTGATAACGAAACCGCCATCGCGTTGATACCGTTTTTCAGCGAATCTAGCTCACCATGCATTTTACCTTCGATACGCACATCTAGGTGACCACGACGAATTCGATCGACCATGTTTTTCATGTGTGTGATCGGTTGGGTTACGTCATGCATCAAGCGAAAAGCAAATACACCAGAAAGTCCAAGCCCCAGAATCAATACCAAGAAAGCAGAGAACACCTCTTGATACTGTTGTAATCGTAATGAAGATAAGTCGAGCTCAATCGCAATATAGCCGATCGCTTGGTTGGCCTGAGATTGCCCGTTTGCTGAGTTGATGTACTGACCTTCCGCAATGATAGGCGTTCGAAGAATCAACGTATTGTCGAGTAAGTTTGATGAGCTTAAATGCGGGATGGGTTTGTCTTTTGGATAAGTTAGGCTTTCAAAGTCAGGATGGAAGTTTGAAGTTACAAACAACTCATGACGTTCATCAAACACCGCGATACTGCGCACCAGTTTGGAATTCTTTCGATGAGCATAGCTAATCAGCTGACGAACAGACTCTCGACTTTCGAGCTTCATGCCTGATTCACTCGCAATCGCAAGTGGTTCAATGATACTGGTACCAGTGTTAACCACTTGCCCTTCAAGGTCTTGATAGCGGTTAAATGAGAAAAATGCACTCAATAGCAGCCCAATAATCAGGGTTGGAGCTAGAGTTAAGGTAATTACACGGGCTCTTAAGCCATATCTGGTCATGTTCTTTAATTACATCGAGGTCTGGATATGGGAAAATAACGCACACAATGGCGGTTAAGTGAACGGTAAGCTTAATCAAAGCCGTGACGTTCGACAATGATTCCAAGACAGAATAGTGAGTCCTGGATACCAATTACTTATTAAAAGATACATTAGGCACAAGCAATGGCACGTTTTTTCCAACCAAAAAAGAAAACTCAACTCGAGACCAAGCATCAATCGATTTTGGTTGAACGAATGGATCACAATGGCGCTGGCATCGCTTATCAGAAAAATAAGCCTGTTTTCATTGATGGCGCATTGCCAGGTGAGCAGGTGGTTATTCAACTTACTGAGAGCAAAAGTAAATTTTCGCGAGCAAAACTCATCAAATTACTGAAGCCGAGTGAGCAGCGTTTACAGCCGTTTTGTAAGCACTTTAATCAGTGTGGTGGCTGTCACCTCCAACACCTCGGTTACGCTTCTCAGGTAGAGCACAAAGCTCAATCCCTTACGCATCTGATGAGTCAATATCAAACCACTAACACTGAGCTTGCACAGCCTATTTTGGGTGAAGAAACGGGTTATCGCCGCCGTGCTCGAATTAGCTTATTTGTTGATAAAAAAACACAGCTGCTTCAGTTCGGTTTCCGTAAGAAGCAAAGTAAGCAGATTGAAAATATCACCGACTGTGCCGTTCTTGATTCTCGCCTTAATGTATTGTTGCCAAAGTTGAAGAATTTACTGAACACTTTCAAGAACCTTACGTCTTTAGGACATCTTGAATTAGTACTCGGAGATACTGGTCCGGTGATGGTGCTGCGTCACCTTAAGCCTTTGGTTGAGAAAAATGAGCAAGCATTGATTGCACTCGCTAAAGCGGAAGGTGCCACGTTGTATACTATGCCTGAAACGGACAAGCTCATTCGTTTAGTCGGTGATGCGCCAGCTTATAGCGAAATAGGCGTGACTTTACCTTTTGAGCCAAACCACTTTATCCAAGTTAACCAGAAAGTGAACCAGCAAATGGTTGCTCAAGCGATTGAGTGGCTAGAGCCTCAAGCCGATGAGCGAGTGCTCGACCTGTTTTGTGGCTTAGGGAACTTCAGTTTGCCTATTGCACAACAATCTGCGTTTGTAGTGGGTGTCGAAGGTGTCGATGAAATGGTTCAACAGGCCACGTCTAACGCGACTTTGAATCAATTGAGTAATACAGAATTCTACCAAGCGAACCTTGAAGAAGAGCTGTCTTCACAGCCTTGGGCAAAAGAAAGATTTGATAAAATCTTACTTGATCCAGCACGTGCAGGAGCGAGTGGGATCGTTGATCAAATTTCAGGGTTAGGTGCGAAGCGTGTGGTTTATGTTTCGTGTAATCCTGCTACTCTAGCTAGAGATTCTGAGAGCTTAGAAAAACAAGGCTACCAATTGGCTAAGCTGGGTATGTTGGACATGTTCCCTCATACCAGTCATCTAGAATCGATGGCTCTCTTTATCAAGGCTTAGAGGCTCCTAAACACAGCTTCAAAATGAATCAAAAGGCGCAGGGAAGTCTGCGCTGATATCAATATGATTCGAACTAACGCGGAACCAGTTAGTCATATTGAATTGGGTATAAAACATAATAACTAGGAAGGCATGATGGTTGCGGTACGAAGCGCACATTTAAACCCAAGCGAACAGTTTGAGCTAGATAATTGGATTGCGTCACTAAATCAAGACGCAAAAACCTCGAATAAACTGACCAAAGTTTATCGTCACTGTGAAGAGCTATTAAAAGATCACGATCAAGGAACACTTTTGCTTTGGCGTGGACGTGAAATGATCGAAATCTTGGTCACATTGTCTATGGATCGCGCTACTTTAATTGCAGCACAGCTATTCCCTGTCGTATCAAGCGGTGTTTTTGAGCGCGAAGCGTTTGAAGAGAGTTACGGGAAAGAAACCGTAAAGCTGATTGATGGCGTGGAAGAAATGGCGGCTTTGGGCCAGCTAAATATTACCCTTGAAGGCAGTGCAGCCTCGGGTCAAGTCGATAATGTTCGTCGAATGCTACTCGCAATGGTGGATGACTTCCGCTGCGTAGTCATCAAGCTAGCTGAACGAATTTGTAACCTTATAGAAGTGAAAAAGGCTCCTGATGCTGTGCGCCGTGCGGCAGCAAAAGAGTGTGCCAACATCTATGCTCCGCTTGCAAACCGTTTGGGTATTGGTCAGCTAAAGTGGGAAATTGAAGATTACGCTTTCCGCTACCAACAACCTGATACGTATAAACAGATTGCAAAACAGCTGTCTGAGCGTCGTATCGTGCGCGAACAATACATTACAGATTTCGTTGATGATTTAACGGCAGAAATGAAGCGTTCAAGCATCAATGCTGAAGTCAGCGGCCGACCAAAACACATCTACAGCATTTGGCGTAAAATGCAGAAAAAAGGCTTAGAGTTTGATGAGCTTTTTGATGTACGTGCGGTGCGTATTATCGCCGACCAACTGCAAGATTGTTATGCCGGGTTGGGCGTGGTTCATACCAAATACAAACACCTACCCAGTGAATTTGATGACTATGTGGCGAATCCCAAGCCAAATGGTTACCAATCAATTCATACCGTGGTTCTTGGCCCTGAAGGCAAGACCATTGAGATTCAGATCCGTACCAAGCAGATGCATGAAGACTCTGAACTTGGTGTTGCTGCGCACTGGAAATACAAAGAAGGTGCATCTAGCAACGTACGTAGCGGCTACGACGAAAAAATCACTTGGTTGCGTAAGCTTATCGACTGGCAAGAAGAGATGTCGGATTCTGGCGAAATGCTGGATGAAGTACGCAGCCAAGTCTTTGATGACCGTGTCTATGCCTTTACACCGCGCGGTGATGTCGTTGATCTACCAATGGGTGCAACACCGTTGGATTTTGCTTACCACATCCACTCGATGGTTGGACACCGTTGTATCGGTGCCAAAGTAGCCGGTCGAATCGTCCCGTTTACTCATAAGCTGGCGATGGGCGATCAAGTTGAGATCATCACTCAAAAAGAACCGAATCCATCACGTGATTGGTTAAACCCGACCACAGGCTTTGTTCACTCTAGCCGTGCACGAGCAAAAATTAACGCATGGTTCCGTGCTCAGAGTCGTGAGAAAAACCTTGAAGCCGGACGAGATATCTTAGAAGTCGAACTCGGCAGAGTCGGTGCAACATTGAAAGACGCTGAGCAATATGCACTGAAACGATTCAACGTCAACACGCCCGATGAGTTGTATGCGGGTATTGGTAGTGGCGATTTGCGTATTAACCAAGTCGTGAATCACATCAATGCCCTAGTTAATAAGCCGACGGCGGAAGAAGAAGATAAGAAAGCGCTAGAGAAGTTGCTTGAATCTGATAATAAGCCCGCTCATCAGAGCCGTCCGAAAAAAGATGCAGTGGTCGTTGAAGGTGTCGATAACCTAATGACCCACTTGGCTCGTTGTTGTCAGCCGATCCCGGGCGATGTGATCAAAGGTTACATTACTCAAGGTCGTGGTATATCGGTACACCGCAGCGATTGTGAGCAGTTAAGTGAGCTTAATTTACATGCACCTGAACGTATTATCGATACAGTCTGGGGACATGGTTTTGTAGGCTCATATATCCTAACACTGCGTGTAGAAGCGCTAGAGCGCAACGGTTTGTTAAAAGACATCACATCATTGTTCTTGAACGAGAAAGTCAGTGTGACGACAATGAAGAGCCGTATTGACTATAAACGTCAGCTTTCGGTTATGGATTTCGATTTGGAAGTGACCAACATTGAGATTCTGAGTCGAGTGACCAGCCGAGTAGAACAAATCAAAGATGTAATGAGCGTAAAACGCCTAGGCTAAAATTCTCGTCATACTTGAAGCTGATGGCGTTGTTGCCTGCGCGCACTCGCTCAATCACATAGACAAGCTATGCTCAGGAGTCTCGCTTGCTTGTCGCCTAGCCACAGTTTCAATTATTTAGAGAATTAGACAGTATCAACAAAGGTGAGTGGTTTTGGCTGCTCACCTTTTTTAGTTTTCGCAAAAGCTTTAAATTTAAAAATCAAAGACAGTGAATAGGAAGAAAACGATGAATCACCCGATTGAACAACTTGAACAGATTATGGCTAAGCTGCGCGATCCAGAAGGTGGCTGTCCTTGGGATTTAAAACAAAATTTTGAAACAATTGTGCCGCATACTATCGAAGAGACCTATGAGGTGGTGGACGCGATTCACAATAAAGATTGGCCAAACTTACAAGAAGAGTTAGGTGACCTGTTGTTTCAAGTGATTTTCTACAGCCAATTGGCGAAAGAGCAGGGCTTGTTTGAGTTTTCTGATGTGGTAGACGGTATCAATGAGAAACTGACACGCCGCCATCCGCATGTATTCTCTGATACCGAGTTTACTAACGATGAAGAAATTAATGCTAATTGGGAAGCTGAAAAAGCCAAAGAAAAAGCAGAGGCAGGAAAAACTCAGGAAAGTATTCTAGACTCAATACCAAACTCTCTGCCTGCACTTTCGCGTGCTACAAAGATCCAGAAACAAGTCGCAAAATTTGGCTTTGATTGGGACTCTATTGGACCAGTAGCGGATAAGGTTTTAGAGGAAGTGGATGAGGTGCTAGAAGAAGCGCTTCAAGTAACACCAAACGAAGAGTTAGTTGAAGAAGAACTGGGTGATTTACTGTTTGCAACGGTAAATTTGGTTCGACATCTGGGCAAAAATCCGGAATCGGCTCTGACAAAAGCGAACTTGAAATTTTCACGTCGTTTTAAAGGGGTGGAACAAATAGTTCGCCAACAAGATAAGAATTTAACCGATTTTTCTCTACAACAGCTTGATTCCATGTGGGATGAGGTCAAAGTGGCGGAGAAAAGATAACCAAAGCATTTATCATGAATTGATTTGAAGCAAAAAATAAAAAATAGCAGTGTGATAGATTTCACGTTGTGGCGATAAGGGGCTTCTGGTATATTTTCATCCCGTCCAGAAGTAATCCATTTCCCTCATTCAACCAATTTCAGGTTAAACATGACGACAAATTACATTTTTGTTACTGGCGGGGTTGTATCCTCTCTAGGTAAAGGTATTGCAGCAGCATCTCTTGCGGCTATTTTAGAAGCTCGTGGTCTTAAAGTGACTATGATGAAGCTTGACCCTTACATCAACGTTGATCCAGGCACTATGAGCCCGACTCAGCACGGTGAAGTGTTCGTTACGGAAGATGGCGCTGAAACTGACCTTGACCTTGGTCACTATGAGCGATTCATTCGCACCAAGATGACCAAGCGTAACAACTTCACTGCAGGTCGTGTTTATGCTGACGTTCTACGTAATGAACGTCGCGGTGATTACCTAGGTGCAACTATCCAGGTTATTCCACATATTACTAACTCTATTAAAGAACGCGTAATCTCTGGCGCTAAAGGCCACGATATCGCGCTTGTTGAAGTTGGTGGTACTGTTGGTGATATCGAATCTCTACCATTCATGGAAGCGATTCGTCAGTTAGCTGTAGAACTAGGTCGTGAACGCGCGATGTTCATGCACTTAACTCTCGTTCCTTATTTAGGTGCAGCGGGTGAGCTTAAAACTAAGCCAACGCAACACTCTGTAAAAGAGCTACTGTCTATTGGTATCCAACCTGACATTCTAGTTTGTCGTTCAGATCGTGTTATCCCAGCAAACGAACGTAAGAAAATTGCTCTTTTTTGTAATGTACAAGAAAAAGCAGTTATCTCTATGAAAGACGTAGATTCAATCTACAAGATTCCACAGTTAATCCGTGCACAAGGTACTGATGATCTTGTATGTAAGCGTTTCGGTATCGATGCTCCAGAAGCTGATCTGTCTGAATGGGAACAAGTAATTTACGAAGAAGCTAACCCAACGGGTGAAGTAACGATTGGTATGGTTGGTAAGTACATTGAACTGCCAGATGCATACAAATCAGTAAATGAAGCTCTTAAGCACGCAGGCTTGAAAAACCGCCTAAGCGTCACAATTAAATACGTAGACTCTCAAGATGTTGAGTCAAAAGGCGTAGAGATTTTAGAAGGCCTAGATGCAATCCTAGTTCCTGGTGGCTTTGGCGATCGTGGTGTTGAAGGTAAGATCCTTGCTGCACAATACGCTCGTGAAAACAAAGTACCTTACTTAGGTATTTGTCTAGGTATGCAAGTTGCTCTTATTGAGTACGCTCGTAACGTTGCGAAAATGGAAGGTGCACACTCTTCTGAATTCTGCAAAGAAACTAAATACCCTGTTGTTGGCCTAATCACTGAGTGGATTGACGGCGAAGGTAAAGTTGAAGAGCGTACTGAAAAATCCGATCTAGGTGGTACTATGCGCCTAGGTTCGCAACTTTGTCACCTAACTAAGGGGACAAAAGCTTACGAATTATACGGTAGTGCGACGATCCACGAACGTCACCGTCACCGTTACGAAGTGAACAACAATCTTCGTCCACAAATTGAAAAAGCGGGCCTAAAAGTATCGGGTCTATCTGCGGACAAGAAACTGGTTGAAGTTATTGAGAACCCGAACCACCCATGGTTCATTGCTGCTCAATTCCACCCAGAGTTCACTTCAACACCTCGCGATGGTCACCCATTGTTTGCAGGTTTCGTTAAAGCAGCTGGTGAATATCAGCGCGGCGAATTAGAAAAGTAAAAAGGAATACAGGTAGTAGCGTAAGTTGTGCTGCTACCTTTTAAATTTGACATTTATATATTCAACGAGAAGGAAACATTCAATGTCTAAGATCGTTAAAGTTCTAGGTCGTGAAATCATCGATTCACGTGGTAACCCAACTGTAGAAGCTGAAGTACACCTAGAAGGCGGTTTCGTAGGTATGGCTGCTGCTCCATCTGGCGCATCTACTGGTTCTCGCGAAGCTCTTGAGCTACGTGACGGCGACAAATCACGTTTCCTAGGTAAAGGTGTTCTTAAAGCTATTGAAGCTGTAAACGGCCCAATCGCTGAAGCTCTAATTGGTTCTGACGCTAAAGCACAAGCTGACGTTGACCAAGTTATGCTTGATCTAGACGGTACTGAGAACAAGTCTAAGTTTGGCGCTAACGCTATCCTTGCTGTTTCTCTAGCTAACGCAAAAGCTGCTGCTGCTGCGAAAGGCATGCCTCTATACGAGCACATTGCTGAGCTAAACGGTACTGCTGGTCAGTTCTCTATGCCTCTACCAATGATGAACATCATCAACGGTGGCGAGCACGCTGATAACAACGTTGACATCCAAGAGTTCATGATCCAACCAGTTGGCGCTAAAACTCTTAAAGAAGGTCTTCGTATCGGCGCTGAAGTATTCCACAACCTAGCTAAAGTTCTTAAGTCTAAAGGCTACAGCACTGCAGTTGGTGATGAAGGTGGTTTCGCTCCTAACCTTAAGTCTAACGCTGAAGCTCTAGAAGTTATCGCAGAAGCTGTTGCAGCTGCTGGTTACGAACTAGGTAAAGACGTTACTCTTGCTATGGACTGTGCTGCATCTGAGTTCTTCGACAAAGAAGCTGGTATCTACAACATGAAGGGCGAAGGTAAAACTTTCACTTCTGAAGAGTTCAACCACTACCTAGCTGACCTAGCGAACAACTTCCCAATCGTTTCTATCGAAGACGGTCTTGACGAGTCAGATTGGGATGGCTTCAAGCACCAAACTGAACTTCTAGGCGACAAGCTTCAAATCGTTGGTGACGATCTATTCGTTACAAACACTAAGATTCTTGCTGAAGGTATCGAGAAAGGCGTAGCTAACTCTATCCTTATCAAGTTCAACCAAATCGGTTCTCTAACAGAGACTCTAGCTGCTATCAAGATGGCTAAAGACGCTGGCTACACTGCAGTAATCTCTCACCGTTCTGGCGAAACTGAAGATGCAACTATCGCTGATCTAGCGGTAGGTACAGCTGCAGGTCAAATCAAAACTGGTTCTATGAGCCGTTCTGACCGTGTTGCTAAGTACAACCAACTAATCCGTATCGAAGAAGCTCTAGGTTCTAAAGCTCCTTTCAACGGTCTTAAAGAAGTTAAAGGTCAATAATCTCTCTGGTTTTTAAACCAAAGGAATTGTTAATCTAAGCTTTGAATGCCTCGCTAATGCGGGGCATTTTTTTGTCTGTAGAAAACTGAGGGAAAGAAGCTTTAGGTTCTAAAGCTCCTCCTTTTACAACAAAAGCGGTCTTAAGGAAGTTAAAGGTCAGCACTTTCTTCAAGACTTAAAGCCTAGCGAATTGTTAACTTAATCTTTTGAAAAACGCTCTACTCCGGTAGGGCATTTTTTTGTCTGAAATTCGTCATTCACCAGGCTGACAAAGGAAGGAGTAGGGAATCTATTATTAACGTTTGTCGTTATAGATGCCCCACTCAGTCGTTCCTCCTTCTTGAGAATGACGATATAACAGCAGAGCGGGTAGGTGCTTTATCTTCAATTGTTCTATCATTCTTTCAGTTTTACGGAGGAGGTTCGTGGGAATCTCATTCTTACAGCCCACTATTCTGCCGAATAATTCTTCGACTTATTGATTCCCTGACACCACATATCTCGCACCAATAAGCGCATTATGGTATATATGTGCCTTATTCTAGTTCCTTCTTTTTCAACCGGCGAAAGGTGTTATGCGAATTTTTGCTTTAGTACTGCTCATAGTGTTTGGCTGGCTACAACACACACTGTGGCTCGGTAAAAATGGTATTTCTGATTACTACGGTGTGAACAATGAAATCCAAGTTCAGCAGCAAGTAAATGAAAAGCTTCATCTTCGTAATGCTGAGATGTTTGCGGAAATCGACGATCTACGCCAAGGCTTAGACGCGATTGAAGAGCGCGCACGTCATGAGCTGGGAATGGTGAAAGAAGGCGAAACGTTTTATCGTATTATTGGTGAGGAATCTCATTAATGTCGAACCAACTTCAAAGCGTTATTGCAGTGGTCCCCGCTGCGGGCGTCGGCAGCCGAATGAAGGCAGACCGTCCCAAACAATATCTTCAGATTCACGGTAAAACGATTTTAGAGCACACCGTTGAAAAACTGTTGTCTCACCCTCAGGTGTCTAAAGTTGTGGTAGCGGTCAGCGACGATGATCCTTACTACCCTGAATTACCGCTTAACCTTAACCCGCAGGTGATCAGAGTTTCAGGCGGAACGGAAAGAGCCGACTCGGTGCTTTCTGCTCTGGATTATATTGCTCAACAGCAACTCAGTGACTGGGTTATGGTGCATGATGCCGCTAGGCCTTGTATCCAGCTGAGCGATATCGACAAACTGATCTCTGGGGCCATGACCCATGATGTGGGGGCGATTTTAGCTGCGCCGGTTCGCGATACAATGAAACGTGGTGTGCAAGGACAAATTGAACACACGGTCGATCGTGTCGATCTTTGGCATGCGCTTACCCCTCAGATGTTTCGACCTAAGCCTTTACGGAAAGTCTTGAGCGAAGCCTTGCAACAAGGCGTTTCGATTACCGATGAGGCCTCTGCATTTGAGTGGAAGGGTTTATCACCAGCATTGATTGCTGGGCGTTCAGATAATTTTAAGATTACTCAGCCTGAAGATTTAGCTTTGGCTGAGTTCTATTTAAGTCAGAATAAGGAATAATGATGATTCGTATTGGTCATGGCTTTGATGTGCATAAGTTTGGCGGTGAAGGCCCAGTAATTATTGGTGGCGTGAGCATTCCTTACGAGCAAGGGCTTATTGCACATTCAGACGGAGATGTCGCCCTTCATGCGTTGTGTGACGCTTTGCTAGGTGCTATTGCTGCGGGTGATATTGGTCGTCATTTCCCCGATACTGATGATGAGTGGAAAGGCGCGGATAGCCGTGAACTGCTTAAAGATGTATATCGTCGAGTCAAAGAGCAAGGTTATGAGATCGGTAATGCTGATATTACTATCATGGCGCAAGCTCCTAAAATGGCACCTCATATAGACTCTATGTGCCAAGCTATTGCACAAGATTTAGAAACTAGCATTAGTAATGTGAATGTAAAAGCGACGACTACTGAGCGTTTAGGTTTTACAGGTCGCAAAGAGGGCATCGCGTGTGAAGCGGTGGTCCTAATTACCAAAAGTGCGTAAGCACCAACACGAAAAGAACAGCATGTCAGATATTTTATCTTCATTGGTTTACCTAAACGGTAAACCAACTGCGAAAGCAAAACTAAAAGCAAAAGCCGAACACTTTGTCGTTAATGAAGACTTGGGTTTTGAGTTCACTGGTGAAGGCGAACACCTAATGGTTCGTATTCGTAAAACGGGTGAAAATACGAGTTTCGTTGCAAACGAACTGGCTAAAGCATGCGGTGTTAAGTCGAAAGACGTGAGCTGGGCGGGTTTGAAAGACCGTCACGCTGTTACAGAACAGTGGTTGAGTGTGCACTTACCTAAAGGTGAACCTGACTTTTCAGCTTTCTTAGCACAGTACCCAAGCATTGAGATTTTAGCGACTGCACGTCATAACAAAAAATTACGTCCAGGTGATTTAGTTGGCAACCAATTTGAGCTGACCTTGTCTGAAGTAACAGATTGCGATGATGTGGTAAAACGTTTAGAAAAAGTCGCTCAAGTAGGTGTGCCAAATTACTTCGGTGCTCAGCGTTTTGGTAATGAAGGTAATAACCTCACTGAGGCTCGTCGTTGGGGCCGAGAGAATGTACGTACTCGTAACCAAAATAAGCGTAGCTTGTATCTTTCTGCCGCACGCTCGTGGATTTACAACCTGATCCTTTCAGACCGTATTGAACAAGGTGTTTTTGCATCAGCATTGGTTGGTGACATTGTGTTTAAAGACGGTGCTCAACTTATTGTGACAGCTGACAACATTGAAGCGTTAAACCAAGATATTGCGAACGACTCTGCATTTGTTACTGTCGCTTTAGCTGGTGATAATGCTTTGCCAACAGCGGGTGAACCTCAAGCTTTAGAGCAGAAGCATCTTGATTCTGAACCTGATCTTATGGCTCTGATTTGCGGTAATCGTATGCGTCATGACCGCCGTGAAGCGTCGCTTAAACCTACTGGCTTAACGTGGGAAGTGAGCGAAGATAACGTGACTCTCAAGTTCTCTTTAGATGCTGGTTGTTTCGCGACCGCTATTGTTCGTGAACTGGTTGAAGAAGTACACGTAGAGAGAAGCTATGATCAATAACGACTCTGCTTGGATCTAAGTGACTTGATATTGGAATTTAAGTCACTTGGAATTGGAACAAAAGAAAGGATACAAGATGAAGATTTTACTCAGCAACGATGATGGTGTGCATGCTCAAGGTATTCATGAGCTTGCAAATGAACTATGTGATCTTGCTGAAGTTATCATTGTTGCACCTGATCGTAATCGCTCGGGTGCTTCAAATTCATTAACTTTAGAACAACCTTTGCGTGTTCAAGAGATTGCTAAAAATACTTATTCGGTACAAGGGACACCAACCGACTGTGTACATTTTGCGTTAAATGAACTTCTAAAAAATGACATGCCTGACCTAGTTTTAACGGGCATTAATCACGGTGCAAATCTTGGTGATGACGTGCTTTATTCGGGTACGGTAGCAGCGGCAATGGAAGGGCACTTTTTAGGTGTTCAATCGGTGGCGTTTTCTCTGGTTGGAAAAAAACATTTTAAGACAGCGGCGACTATAGCTCGTCGTATCGTCGAACAACATTTAGCAAATCCAATCCCTACTAATCGTCTATTAAACGTTAATGTTCCTGATTTAGCCTTGGAACAACTGTCTGGTACTCAGGTGACACGCTTAGGTGCGCGCCATCATGCTGAAGATATGATTAAGCAAAAAGACCCTCGTGGTCATGATATCTATTGGCTTGGCCCTCCGGGTAAAGAGCAAGATGCTGGCGAAGGCACTGACTTCTGTGCGATAGAACGTGGCTTTGTATCGGTAACACCATTACAAGTTGATCTTACGGCACATGAGTCGTTGGGTGCGATGGCAACGTGGTTAGGAGAGAAGTAAGTGAGTAATCCACAAGCAGAACGCTTAGTCACTTTTCTGATTGAAAATGGTATTCAGGACCAAAAGGTTCTTGATGCTATTTACCAACTGCCAAGAGAGAGTTTTTTATCACAGGCAATGTATCATCAAGCCTATGATAATAATGCGCTGCCGATTGGGCAGGGCCAGACAATATCTCAGCCGTATATTGTTGCTAAAATGACAGAGTTACTTGAGTTGCAACAGGGTAGTCGTGTTTTGGAAATTGGAACCGGCTCTGGCTACCAAACCGCAGTATTGGCTCAACTGGTTGATCATGTTTATTCGGTTGAAAGAATAAAATCGCTGCAATGGGATGCTAAACGCCGCCTAAAGCAACTCGATTTCTATAATATTTCAACCAAGCACGGTGATGGCTGGCAAGGATGGTCGTCCAAAGCGCCTTTTGATGCCATTATTGTAACCGCCGCCGCGGAGTCAATTCCTCAAGCGCTTTTGCAGCAGTTGAAAGATGGCGGTCGTTTATTAATCCCCGTCGGTGATGATGAACAACAGTTGTTGAAGATCGTTCGCCATGGAGATGAGTTCCTATCCAGTGTTATCGAGATGGTGAGATTTGTACCTCTTGTTCCTGGTGAGCTAGCTTAATAAAAAGACTAATGGTGTAGGTGGATAGAGAGTCGATGCGTTCGAAGTTGTTAAAAGTAAGTACTTTACTGCTTAGCTGTGCACTTATTGGGTGTGCAGCTAATTCGCCTGCGCCAGTTTCAAGCTTAAATAAAAAATATTCCTCGATTGATCGTGGCAGCTATCGCGGTAGTTACTACGAAGTGAAAAAAGGCGATACACTTTATTTTATTGCTTATGTAACGAATAAAGACGTTAACGATCTTGTGAGTTATAACAAGCTTGCTGCTCCTTACACTATCCATCCAGGGCAGAAGCTTAAGTTATGGCGTCCGAGTTATAACGCACCAGCGTATGGTAAATCAACGGTAGCGGTTGCAGCCGTTGCTGCTCCTGTCGCGGCATCCACAACTTCATCTACAGCAAGTAAACCTAAAACCACTCCGAATAAGAGTAAAAACTCTAAATCTGCACAAGCTCAAACTACGACTAAAGTGGTTAAAAAAGATCCACCAAAGAAGGTTGAACAATCCAAATCAAAGGAGTATGTTGGTTCTAAAGGTAAACAGAATGTTACACCGTCCACCAAACCAACAAGTGATAAAGTATCCAAATGGTTATGGCCAACGAAAGGGAGAGTGATTAAGAATTTCTCTGTAGGCGAACAAGGAAATAAAGGCATCGACATAGCAGGACAGCGAGGTCAGCCAATAGTATCGACTGCAGGGGGAACGGTTGTTTATTCGGGTAATGCATTAAGAGGTTACGGCAATCTAGTGATTGTGAAGCACAATGATAATTACTTAAGTGCATACGCGCATAACGACCGACTATTAGTATCTGAAGGGCAAAGTGTGAAACCAGGGCAGAAAATTGCAACAATGGGAAGCTCTGGAGCCAGCAGTGTTAGGCTGCACTTTGAGATTCGTTACCAAGGCAAATCAGTTAATCCAAAACGGTATTTGCCTTAAATACAATATGAATTAATAACGTATTGTATTGAGTGACATAGTCATTTAGCGACATATGAAGTTGAAATGTCATGCTAATTTCGCCAGGGGGAGGCGTTATGAGTATAAGCAATGCAGTAACCAAACAAGAGTTCGATCTTAACCAAGCAACCACGGAACCGGAAAAACTTGGAAAAGCAAAACGAGCTGTCACTAAGAAAACCGAAACGAAAGAAGAGACCGAAGTTACATCTAAAAGTTTAGATGCTACTCAACTCTACTTGGGTGAAATCGGTTTCTCACCATTACTTACCGCTGAAGAAGAAGTGCTTTATGCACGTCGAGCTCTACGCGGTGATGAAGCAGCACGCAAACGCATGATCGAAAGTAACCTGCGTTTGGTTGTGAAAATTTCTCGTCGTTACAGCAATCGTGGCCTTGCACTTCTCGATCTAATTGAAGAAGGCAACCTAGGTTTGATTCGCGCCGTAGAGAAGTTTGATCCTGAACGCGGCTTCCGCTTTTCAACTTACGCGACATGGTGGATTCGTCAAACCATTGAACGTGCTTTAATGAATCAGACTCGCACCATCCGTTTGCCAATCCATGTTGTGAAAGAGCTGAACATCTACCTACGTACCGCAAGAGAGCTATCACAGAAGCTTGACCATGAACCAACAGCTGAAGAGATTGCCTCTAAGCTAGATAAACCTGTTGGTGATGTGAGCAAGATGCTTCGTCTAAACGAAAGAGTGAGTTCTGTCGATACGCCAATAGGTGGTGACGGTGAAAAAGCACTGTTGGATATTATTCCAGACATCAACAATTCAGATCCTGAGGTTTCAACTCAAGATAATGATATTAAGAACTCGTTGATTTTCTGGCTTGATGAACTGAATCCTAAGCAGAAAGAGGTATTGGCACGTCGATTTGGACTACTAGGGTATGAACCGTCAACATTAGAAGAAGTGGGCCGTGAAATCAGCCTGACTCGTGAACGTGTTCGCCAAATCCAAGTTGAAGGTCTTCGTCGTCTACGTGAGATTCTAATCAAGCAAGGCTTGAACATGGAAAATCTGTTCAACGTAGAAAACGACTAAATGAACTGATGACGTTTCTTTGAATAAAAGACAAATAAAAACGCTGACTTTAGTCAGCGTTTTTTTGTTTGTGGCTTTTGTATTTAATGTCGCCTAATCAACACGACATTGCCAAACGACAGAAAGAAGCTACTTGGAAAAGACTAAAGCAGTTTCTTTAAACGGTAGAGCTCTTCTAATGCTTGGCGAGGTGTTAAATCATCTGGGTCTACATTCGCCAGTGCTTGTTCCACTTCACTCGGTTCAGGTATCAGGCTCAGTTGGTTCGCGATATCAACGCCGCTTGGCTTTGACGTCGGTGAATCGATACTGAGTGCTTCTAACTGGGTTAGTTTAGCGCGTGCATTTTTGATTACCGCTTTAGGTACACCAGCCAATCCAGCTACCGCGAGGCCGTAAGATTTACTGGCAGCACCTTCTTGAACTGCGTGCATAAAGGCAATGCTATCACCATGTTCAACCGCATCTAAATGTACGTTCGCTAAGGTTGGAATTTGGTTTGGTAATTCAGTTAGTTCAAAGTAGTGCGTTGCAAACAGTGTCATCGCATTGATTTGATTAGCTAGCCATTCAGCACTTGCCCAAGCCAGTGATAGGCCATCATAAGTGCTGGTGCCGCGGCCGATCTCATCCATCAACACAAGACTATTTGGTGTCGCATTGTGCAGAATATTTGCAGTTTCTGTCATTTCGACCATGAAAGTTGAGCGACCAGACGCCAAATCATCGGACGCACCAATACGAGTAAAAATACGATCGATAGAGCCAATTGTTGCGCTTTCTGCTGGTACATAACAACCGATATGAGCCATCAATGCGATGAGCGCTGTTTGGCGCATGTAGGTCGACTTACCGCCCATGTTTGGACCTGTGATGATCAGCATCTTACGTTGGTCATTCAGATCAATTGGGTTAGCAATGAAAGGTTCGTCCATCACTTGCTCAACAACGGGGTGACGACCCGCTTGAATTTGCACGCCTGCCGACTCGGTCATCGTTGGGCGACAGTAATCAAGAGTGTCTGCACGTTCCGCTAAGTTTTGTAGAACATCAAGTTGAGACACTGAAGAAGCGATGTTTTGTAGTTGCTCTAGATAAGGCAGTAACAAATCAAACAACTCTTCCCATAACTTCTTCTCAATAGCTAGGGCTTTCGATTTAGAGCTGAGAACTTTGTCTTCGTGCTCTTTCAGTTCTGGAATGATGTAACGCTCAGCATTTTTTAGCGTTTGGCGGCGAACATAGTGTGGCGGCACAAGGTGGCTTTGTCCGCGGCTTACTTGAATAAAGAAACCGTGTACGTTGTTGTAGCCAACTTTAAGCGTGTCGATACCATGACGTTCACGCTCTTCTTTCTCTAGCTTATCAAGAAACTCGGTTGCACCGGCTGCAAGATCGCGCCATTCATCTAGTTCAGCGTTGTAGCCTTCTGCTATCACGCCACCGTCTCGAATCACGACGGGTGGATTCTCTTTGATCGCACGCTCAAGCAGTTCTGAAACTTCATCCACAGGTGATGCATACTGAGCAAGCTGAGTAAGGTAAGGATGCTTAAGTTGCGTAAGTGTTTCTGCTAACTCTGGTAAGTATTCCATTGCTTGGCGAAGTCGCGCCATATCACGAGGGCGAGCTGAACGAAGTGCAAGGCGAGCAAGAATACGTTCGATATCACCAATCTGTTTCAGTGTTGGCTGTAACTCCGTAAACAGAGACAAGTCTTTCATTTCGCCAATTGCATCTAAGCGTTGATCAAGTGCTGAGATATTACGCATTGGTTGATGTAACCAACGCTTCAACATACGGCTGCCCATAGCTGTTGCAGTGTGATCAAGTACTTCGGCAAGGGTGTTGTCAGTGCCACCAGATAAGTTCTGAGTTATCTCTAGATTTCGACGGGTCGCCGCATCAAGGATCACTGAGTGATCTTGTTTATCCATTGTGAGTGAACGGATGTGCGGAAGGGCAGTACGTTGCGTATCTTTCACGTATTGGATTAGACAGCCAGCTGCGCAGAGGCCTAGTTTCGCGCCCTCAACGCCAAAGCCAACGAGGTCACGAGTACCAAATTGTTGGTTTAGCTGCTGTTTCGCTGTATCTAATTCAAATTCCCATACTGGACGACGGCGATTACCATTGCGGCTTGCCATTAAGGTTACAGGTTCGAAATCTTCAGGGAACAGCAACTCACGTGGTGATGTCCTTTGTAGCTCCGCGGCCATCGCTTCTTCAGTTTCAGGCTCACATAGCTGGAATCGACCAGAGGTTATATCAAGTGTTGCGTAGCCAAACTTACCGTTATGGTGGTAAATAGCGGCAATCAGGTTATCAACACGCTCAGAAAGCAATGCTTCATCTGTCACGGTTCCTGGTGTCACAATTCTCACGACAGCGCGATCAACGGGGCCTTTTGAAGTCGCTGGATTGCCAATCTGTTCACAAATCGCTACGGATTCTCCCAACTGCACTAATTTCGCAAGGTAACCTTCGACGGCGTGGTACGGAACACCTGCCATAGGGATTGGCTCGCCATTCGAAGAGCCACGCTTAGTCAGTGAAATATCTAGGAGTTGAGAGGCTTTTTTAGCGTCATCGTAGAAAAGCTCGTAGAAATCGCCCATGCGGTAGAACAACAGAATTTCTGGGTTTTCTGCTTTGAGTTTTAGATACTGCTGCATCATGGGAGTATGTTTTTGATCGGCTTTCACAGTTAACTTCTTTCGTTTATTTCTATTGCGGCTTAGGATACGTGAAAGCGTTTCGTGCGAAAAGCGACACATGCGAAAAGATGTAAATCCAAATGATATGACTGTGAATAAAGGGAAGCCGACGATGCATACGACTCAAGAACTTAGTGAGCAGCTTGGACATTTACTTGCGAAACACCAACACATTCTAGTGACGGCTGAATCCTGCACTGGCGGGGGCGTAGCGAGTGCTGTGACAGATATTGCAGGCAGCTCTGCGTGGTTTGATCGTGCCTTTGTGACTTACAGTAACGAAGCCAAACAAGAGATGATCGGAGTTCAGCTTGAAACCTTAGCCAAATTTGGTGCTGTGAGTGAGCCTGTGGTTATTGAAATGGCCGATGGTGCGTTACAGAATTCCAATGGCACGATTTCTGTCTCGATCAGCGGCATCGCTGGTCCTGGTGGTGGCACTGAAGATAAACCCGTAGGTACTGTGTGTTTTGCTTGGAAGGCGTCAAGTGGGTGGAATAAAGTAGAAACGAATGTATTTGCAGGCGATAGATCACAAGTACGTCAACAAGCCACGCATCATGCCTTGCAAGTTATTTATGATTACCTCTCAATGGAAGACAAGTAACATTTGTACAAATTATTTTCATACAGGTATGGACACTGTATGAATAAACAGTATAATAAAAGTCAATTAGTCACCCCTTTGTGGGTTAGAAATAGATTCTAAATCGCTTGTTAGACAACCGATTATGTGGAGATAGAAATGGACGATAATAAACAGAAAGCGTTAGCCGCAGCCCTTGGTCAGATTGAAAAGCAATTTGGTAAAGGTTCGATCATGCGTCTTGGTGATAACCGTACAATGGACGTAGAAACTATTTCTACAGGTTCTCTATCTCTAGATATCGCGCTGGGTGCTGGTGGTTTACCTATGGGACGTATCGTTGAAGTTTACGGTCCGGAATCATCAGGTAAAACAACGCTAACTCTTGAGCTTATTTCCGCAGCTCAGAAAGTGGGCAAAACGTGTGCATTCATTGATGCGGAACACGCACTTGATCCTATCTATGCTCAAAAGCTTGGTGTTGATATTGATGCTTTACTTGTATCTCAACCAGATACTGGTGAACAAGCTCTAGAAATCTGTGATGCATTGGCTCGTTCAGGTGCTATCGACGTTCTTGTTATTGACTCGGTTGCTGCACTAACACCTAAAGCTGAGATCGAAGGCGAAATGGGTGATAGCCACATGGGTCTTCAGGCTCGTATGCTTTCTCAAGCGATGCGTAAACTGACAGGTAACCTTAAGCAGTCTAACTGTATGGCTATCTTCATTAACCAAATTCGTATGAAAATTGGTGTGATGTTCGGTAATCCAGAAACAACAACCGGTGGTAATGCACTTAAGTTCTACGCATCTGTTCGCTTAGATATCCGTCGTACGGGTGCGATCAAAGATGGTGATGAAGTTGTTGGTAACGAGACTCGCATTAAGGTTGTTAAGAACAAGATCGCAGCGCCATTTAAGCAAGCTGAGACTCAAATTCTTTACGGTAAAGGCTTCAACCGCGAAGGCGAGCTTATCGATTTAGGTGTTAAGAATAAGTTGGTAGAAAAAGCGGGCGCTTGGTACAGCTACAAAGGCGACAAGATTGGCCAAGGTAAGTCGAACTCTTGTAAACACCTACGTGAAAATCCAGAGATCGCTCTTGAACTTGACACTAAGCTTCGTGAATTGCTACTGACTCCTGCTGTTCTTGAAGAGAAAGGCGCAGAGAAAGAAGAAAACGAAGAGCTATAAGCTAACGGTTTATAGAGCGGGTGTTTGAAAGGAACATCCGCTTTGAAAGAATAGGAAGCCTCGCATATTTTGTGCGGGGCTTTTTTTGTCAAAGTATCTGTCCCCATCCTTGCAGCGCCTTGCTAGATCTATTTGGTTGTTTGAGGTAGCTTGCCAATTTTTTGTTTGTTCCCTATCTGAGCTAGTGGAATATTCTTCGTTTTATCTAATTCCAACTAAAATCCTACCCAAGGGTGTCTTTTCTACAAGAAAACTAGTCGAAGCCTTAACCATGATCTACAATACGGCAAAATTCTAACTCGACTATTTTCAGGAAGAGCTGCATGTACATGAGCACTGACGAGGTTCGCAACGCGTTCCTTAAGTTCTTTGAGAGCAAAGAACACCAAATCGTAGACAGTTCATCGTTAGTTCCACATAACGATCCAACCCTGCTATTTACTAACGCAGGTATGAACCAATTCAAAGATTGCTTTTTAGGCGCCGAAAAGCGTGCCTACACACGAGCAACTACGGCTCAGCGTTGTGTACGTGCGGGTGGTAAACACAATGACCTTGAAAACGTAGGTTTCACGGCTCGTCACCACACATTCTTCGAAATGCTAGGTAACTTCAGCTTTGGCGATTACTTCAAAGAAGAAGCGATTGGATTTGCTTGGGAATTCCTGACTGAAACACTAGGTCTGCCAAAAGATCGCCTGTTAGTAACGGTTTACGAGACAGATGACGAAGCATTCGAAATCTGGAACAAGAAAGTAGGCATCCCAGCTGACAAGATTGTTCGCATCGGCGACAAAGAAGGCGGCAAGAAGTTTGAGTCTGATAACTTCTGGACAATGGGTGACACAGGTCCTTGTGGTCCATGTACTGAAATCTTCTACGATCACGGTGAGCACATTTGGGGCGGCCGTCCTGGTACACCTGAAGAAGATGGTGACCGTTTCATCGAGATCTGGAACAACGTATTCATGCAGTTCAACCGTCACGCTGACGGCACTATGGAACCGCTACCTAAGCCAGCTGTAGATACTGGTATGGGTATTGAGCGTATCTCTGCAATCATGCAGGGCGTTCACTCTAACTACGAAATTGATGTATTCCAAAAGCTAATCAAAGCGACAGCAGAAGTGGTTGGTCATGATGACCTATCTAACCAATCGCTGCGCGTTATTGCTGACCACATCCGTTCTTGTTCATTCCTGATCGCTGATGGCGTAATGCCTTCAAACGAAGGTCGTGGCTACGTTCTACGTCGTATTATTCGTCGTGCAGTTCGTCACGGTAACAAGATTGGTGCACAAGGCGTGTTCTTCCACAAACTTGTGGGTGTACTGGCTGAAGTGATGGGCTCTGCCGCTGAAGAACTTAAGAAACAACAAGAGCTTGTTGAAAAAGTACTTCGCATTGAAGAAGAGAACTTTGGTCGTACTCTAGAGCGTGGCATGGTTATCTTGAATGATGCGCTAGACGCACTTGAAGGCAAAGAGCTTGATGGTGAAACAGTATTCAAACTTTACGACACATACGGTTTCCCAGCTGACCTTACTAACGATGTAGCTCGTGAACGCGATTTTACTATCGATGAAGAAGGCTTTGAAAAAGCGATGGAAGCACAGCGCAAGCGTGCACGTGAAGCAGGTCAATTCGGTACGGATTACAACGCGACTATCAAAGTAGACACGAACACTGAGTTCTGTGGTTACACCACTACTGAAGGTGCTGGTGAAATCTCTGCGCTATTTGTTGACGGCGAAGAAGTATCTTCACTATCGGCAGGCGACAAAGCAATCATCATCCTTGAAGAGACACCATTCTACGCTGAATCAGGCGGTCAATGTGGTGACGCTGGTACGCTAAGCACTGCGTCGGGTCTATTCAAAGTGCAAGACACTCAGAAGCTAGGTAGCGCATTTGCACACCATGGCGAGCTCGTTGAAGGTGTATTTGCTCAAGGCGATAAAGTAGAAGCGCGCGTTGATGCTGAGCGTCGTTCTGCTATCTCATTAAACCACTCTGCAACTCACTTACTTCACTCTGCATTGCGCGAAGTGCTAGGTGAGCATGTTGCTCAGAAAGGTTCTTTAGTTAAGCCAGACAACCTACGTTTTGATTTCTCTAACCTTGAAGCGGTAACACCAGCACAGATTAAAGAAGTAGAGCGTCTAGTTAACGCACAAGTTCGTCAGAACCATGTGATTGAAACGAACATCATGGACATCGAGTCAGCGAAAGAAAAAGGTGCGATGGCACTGTTTGGCGAGAAGTACGATGATGAAGTTCGTGTTCTGTCTATGGGTGATTTTTCTACTGAGCTTTGTGGTGGTATTCACGCGAGCAACACAGGTGATATCGGTCTATTCAAGATCACTTCTGAAGGTGGTATCGCTGCGGGTATTCGTCGTATTGAAGCGGTAACCGGTGAAGCTGCTTTAGATGCAGTGGATGCACAGAATAACGCTTACGAAGAGAAATTGGCTGAATCGGCTAAGAAAGCAAAATCGCTAGAGAAAGAAATCCAACTACTTAAAGAAAAGATGGCTGCTGCTGAAGGCGCAAACATCATGGGTAAAGTGGAAGATATCTCAGGTACTAAAGTACTGGTTGCTGCAATTGAAGGCGCAGACAACAAGAACCTACGTACTATGGTTGATAATGCTAAAAACCAAGTGGGTAGCGGTATCATCCTTATTGCCAATATAGCGGACGGAAAAGTTGGCTTAATTGCTGGCGTAACGAAAGATCTTATCGGTAAAGTGAAAGCGGGTGACCTCGTTAAGATGGTTGCTGAGCAAGTTGGCGGTAAAGGCGGCGGTCGTCCAGATATGGCTCAAGCGGGCGGTACAGACGTTGAAGCGCTACCTGAAGCTTTAAAATCGGTACGTACTTGGCTCGAAGAGCGTCTTTAAGCTTAAGTAACTGATACAAAGATGCCCAATCCGTTGATTGGGCATCTTTTATTTTGCCTATTGGAAGCGTGTCTAAATAAGGTTTGATTGAGATTAACCAAGAAGTCTAATGATAACGTTAGACTCCTTGGTTAATTTTTTATTGCTTCGCCATGACGCGGAGCGTGTGTTTTTTTGTCATATATAGACATTGGTCTTGGGAAGGTGAGGAAGGGTGAAAATGCCTCTTATCGTGCAGAAATTTGGTGGAACGTCGGTGGGTTCAATAGAACGAATCCATCATGTAGCAGAGAAAATCATTGAAGCGAAAAATGAAGGTAACCAGATCGTGGTTGTCGTTTCTGCTATGTCAGGTGAAACAAATCGGTTAGTTAACTTGGCCTCACAAATTGATAGCGTACCAAACGCTAGAGAATTGGATGTGTTGTTAACGGCTGGAGAGCAAGTTTCCATGGCTTTGTTGGCGATGACACTGCATCAGTTAGGTTATGAAGCGACATCGATGACGGGTTATCAAGCTAAGATACACACCGATGCGAATCATAATAATGCAACGATTGAGCGTATTGATACCGCTCCTATTAAAGCTCTGTTAGATGACGACCAGATTGTGATTGTTGCAGGCTTTCAAGGCGTTAATGCAAAAGGCGATATCACGACATTAGGCCGAGGTGGTTCAGATACCACTGCGGTTGCGTTGGCTGGAGCACTTCAAGCGAAAGAGTGTCAGATCTATACTGATGTTGATGGTGTTTACTCTTGCGACCCCAGAGTCGTGAAGCATTCGAAAAAATTAGATACCTTGGACTTTCCGTCTATGGAAGAAATGGCTCGTAGAGGCGCAAAGGTATTACACCTGCCGTGTGTTCAGTTTGCGTGGCACCACAATGTACCACTGAGAGTGCTTTCAAGTTTTGAAGAAGGTGAGGGCACGTTGATCGCGGGGCACCAGTGTTTGAATGATATTGCTGGCATCGCCATTCAAAGAGATATGGTGCGTATTGAGTGTTTGAATGAAGATTTACCATCTTTCATATCGCATTGCCAACTGTTAGGGATCGAAGTCTGTAGTGTGATCGAGGAAACAGAACGAGCAGCACTCATTATTAAACAAGACATAAGTGCTAAATTAAAACTAGTTTTTGCAGAAAAAATCCGTAATAGTGAACAGGTTAGTTTGTTAACTGTGGTAGGAAGCCGAACACAAGATATTGTGGTCAGTTCACATGGATTGTTGTCTGAAGGCGAAATTGATGTACAACATCACTTATTGCAGCAGCAGTCTTTAACTTTGGTGATATCACCAACGCAAGTCGATATGGCTGCTAACATATTACACAATGCATACATCGTAGCGCGTGAAACACAGGGTTATCCTAAAAAAGAAGTGCATTTTGGTTAAATAAACTCAATCGATAGTTTACGAAAATATAACTTTTGTTGGATAATGCTCTCGTAGCTAGATAAATTTAGAGATTACTCAAGGAGCAAAGAATGCTAATTTTGACTCGCCGTGTTGGCGAAACACTGATGATTGGTGATGAAGTAACAGTTACTGTACTTGGCGTTAAAGGTAACCAAGTACGTATTGGTGTTAACGCACCTAAAGAAGTATCTGTTCACCGTGAAGAGATCTACATGCGCATTCAAGCTGAAAAAGGTAATGGTAACGTTGCACCTGGCAACTACTAATACTTTTGCGTAGAGAAAGGGCTAGCATTGTTGCTAGCCTTTTTTGATCTTGAGGAACAGAAAAGAACGTTTGGATATACATTGGTTGTATAACTGCTTTGTTTTGAACTGGCGAAGCGCCGGTTTCATTAATCGGTGAAATGCAAACATGCTGAGTACGATCGTTTATCTGTTTTTGTTTGCCAAAGCTCAAGATTTGTTAGCTTACTCTATGGCGCAATTACGCATCCCGTAGTATTGTGCAAACAGCGGTAGCACTTGCTGCTGGATAAATTAGATAATTGTTTTCGGTTGTTTATTATGGCTAATCTTTCACCTTAATTTTTAAGGGAAAAAGCGTTAAATTGATCTTATAAGTTCAATTTGCAAGCGCTTTGATTAAATAGCAAACGGTTGGATGTTTTTGTCCTATTTTTTTCAATAAAGTGTTTGACATATTTTCGGTAAAACGTAATATGTGCCTCCGCAAGACGGTGAGGTGGCCGAGAGGCCGAAGGCGCTCCCCTGCTAAGGGAGTATGTGGTTTATAGCCGCATCGAGGGTTCGAATCCCTCCCTCACCGCCATTTCTTGCACGTTTGAATTTGCACGCAAACACAGAAGTAACAATGTGCGCCCTTAGCTCAGCTGGATAGAGTACCTGGCTACGAACCAGGCGGTCGGAGGTTCGAATCCTCCAGGGCGCACCATTCTTAATATTACTTTGTTAAGAAGTGATAGATTAGAATAATGAATTAGGTGAGGTGGCCGAGTGGCCGAAGGCGCTCCCCTGCTAAGGGAGTATGTGGTTTGTAGCCGCATCGAGGGTTCGAATCCCTCCCTCACCGCCATTCATTACAGGCCTATGGCCTTTTTTTTGTTTCGTAGAAACAGAATGTGATATATTTCACAACTTCTTCTTTTGAAGATACCGTGCGCCCTTAGCTCAGCTGGATAGAGTACCTGGCTACGAACCAGGCGGTCGGAGGTTCGAATCCTCCAGGGCGCACCACTATTTAGGGTTTTCACTAACCCTGATATTGATAATTTAGTTTGGCTTAATTGCCTTACTTCATAATTAATATCGAAACCGTTGCGCCCTTAGCTCAGCTGGATAGAGTACCTGGCTACGAACCAGGCGGTCGGAGGTTCGAATCCTCCAGGGCGCACCACTATTTAGGGTTTTCATTAATCCTGATGTTGAACGTTTAGTTTTGCTTTATTGTCTTAACTGCTTTATTGCTTTAATTAACAGCTTAATATCGAAACCGTTGCGCCCTTAGCTCAGCTGGATAGAGTACCTGGCTACGAACCAGGCGGTCGGAGGTTCGAATCCTCCAGGGCGCACCACTATTTAGGGTTTTCACTAACCCTGATGTTGAACGTTTAGTTTGGCTTTATTGTCTTAACAGCTTTATTGCTTTAATTAACAGCTTAATATCGAAACCGTTGCGCCCTTAGCTCAGCTGGATAGAGTACCTGGCTACGAACCAGGCGGTCGGAGGTTCGAATCCTCCAGGGCGCACCACTTTTAGGGTTTTCACTAACCCTGATATTGATGATTTAGTTTGGCTAAATTGCCTTACTTCATAATTAATATCGAAACCGTTGCGCCCTTAGCTCAGCTGGATAGAGTACCTGGCTACGAACCAGGCGGTCGGAGGTTCGAATCCTCCAGGGCGCACCACTATTTAGGGTTTTCATTAATCCTGATGTTGAA